>CAXTVL010000014.1:4879-18195 GCA_964247515.1 uncultured Acetobacteraceae bacterium
ATCCGGGGCCCCGCGGGTCGGGCTTACCCAGCCCGGGGGGGGCCGAGCCCCCGGGGGCGGTTTCCGCCGCCGGCGGCCTGCCGCTCGACGCCATCGAGCGGCATGTCGCCGAACGTGGGGTGCTGGCCGGGTTCACCAACCAGATGGGTGTCGATCCCGGCGAACTGCTGGCGCAGCGCTGCGACATCTTGGTGCCGGCGGCAATGGAGCGGGTGATCGATGGAGGCAACGCCGGCCGGCTGCGCTGCCGCATCTTGGCCGAGGGCGCCAATGGCCCCACCACGCCAGACGCCGACGCGGTGCTGGAGCGCCGCGGCGACGAGGTGTTCGTGATCCCCGACATCCTGTGCAACTCCGGCGGCGTGATCGTCAGCTATTTCGAGTGGGTGCAGGATCTGCAGCGCCTGTTCTGGACCGAGGGCGAGGTCAACGATCGGCTGGAGCGGCTGCTGGAGCAGGCGTTCGGCCAAGTCACCCGCCGCGCCGCGGCCGAGCGGGTGAGCCAGCGGACGGCGGCGCTGACGATTGGCATCGAGCGGGTCCGGGCGGGCAAGCGGCTGCGCGGGCTGTTCCCCTGAGCGACACCGGTGTGCTTGTTCGCAGCCATCCCGACCGGAAGCTGGCTGGCGAGGCCGCACGACGATAGCCTGGCTCATGCACGAATCGCGTGCAGCAAATCCCCTTCCGCATGGACCTCATGACCGCTCCGGACCCGGACTACATCGCATGGCTCGTCGACCAGTCGATGCTGCACAACGCCAAGGCGCGGGCGATGCGCTACGCGGGCCAGAGCCGCCTCTGGCAACGCCCCTACGCCGAGGCCAGGCCGCGCGCCGCCAGTGCCATCGCCTCGGTCTGGTTCACCGCCTACCCACCCTCGATCATCACCGCGGACGGAACGTCGGTCCTCGCCGCCCTCGGCCACGCCGATCTCTGGCACAGCCTGTCGTCGATCGGCGTCCAGGCGATCCACACCGGGCCGATGAAGCGTGCCGGCGGGATCAAGGGGCGGGACTACACGGCGTCGGTCGACGGCAGCTTCGACCGCATCGGGTTCGGGATCGACCCGAAATTCGGCACCCAGGACGAGTTCATCGCGCTGAGCCGCATGGCCGCCGCGCACAACGCTGTCGTCATCGACGACGTGGTGCCGGCGCACACCGGCAAGGGCGCCGACTTCCGCCTGGCCGAGATGGGGTACGCCGACTATCCCGGCATCTACCACATGGTCGAAATCCGGCCCGACGACTGGGCGATGCTGCCCGAGTTGGCGAGCGGCCAGGAGGCGGTCAACCTGTCGCCCGCGACGGTCGACGCGCTGAAGCAGCGCGGCTACATCGTGGGCCAGCTACAGCGGGTGATCTTCTTCGAGCCCGGCATCAAGGAGACCGACTGGAGCGCCACCGGTGAGGTCGTGGGCGCTGACGGGACGGCGCGGCGCTGGGTCTACTTGCACTATTTCAAGGAGGGCCAGCCCTCGCTCAACTGGCTGGACCCGACCTTCGCCGCCCAGCAGATGATCATCGGCGACGCGCTGCATTCGATCGACGTCATGGGAGCGGTCGGCCTGCGGCTCGACGCCAACGGGTTCCTGGGCGTGGAACTGCGCACCGGCGGGCTCGCCTGGTCGGAGAGCCATCCGCTCTCGCTCGTGGGCAACCGGCTGCTGGCCGGTATGATCCGGAAGGCGGGCGGGTTCAGCTTCCAGGAGCTCAACCTGACGGTCGACGACATCGCCCTGATGTCGCAGGGCGGAGCCGACCTCAGCTACGACTTCATCACCCGCCCGGCCTACCAGCACGCGCTGATCACCGGGGACACGGAATTCCTTCGCCTCATGCTGCGCACCGTGCACGAGCACAAGATCGATCCCGCGTGCCTGATCCATGCCCTGCAGAACCACGACGAACTCACGCTGGAACTGGTGCATTTCTGGACCCTGCACGCCGAGGACATCTACACCTTCCAGGGCCAGACCTGGCAGGGCAGGCTGCTGCGGATGCACATAAGGCAGACCATGTACGAGCGCCTCAGCGGGGAGAACGCGCCGTACAACTTGCGCTTCGTGACCAACGGCATCGCCTGCACGACGGTCAGCATCATCACCGCGGCGCTGGGCATCCGCGACCTTGACGCCCTGACCGACGCCGACCGGGCGTTGATCCAGAAGATCCACCTGTTGCTGGCGATGTACAACGCCTATCAGCCCGGAGTGTTCGCGCTGTCCGGCTGGGACCTGGTGGGCGCGCTGCCGATCGGTCCGGCCGAGGTCGAGGACTTGATGGCCGGGGGCGACACGAGATGGATCGAGCGCGGCGCCTACGACCTGGCCGACCTCGACCCGCTCGCCACCCAGTCTTCGGAAGGGCTGCCCCGGGCGCGGGCGCTGTACGGCCCGCTGTCCGACCAGTTGCAGCGGCCAGACTCGTTCGCCAGCCAGCTGAAGCGGCTGGTCGCCATCCGGCAGGATTACGGCCTGGCGGCCTCGCGGCAGATCGCCATCCCCGACGTGGTCTCGCCAGGCTTGCTGGTGATGATCCACGAACTTCCGGACGCGCGCGGCACCCAGATCACCGCCTTGAACTTCGGCGCCGAGCCGATCAAGGAGACGTTGTTGCTACCCAACGTCCAGACCGGCCCGATCGTCGACATGCTCAGGGAAACCGTGGTGGGCGACCTCGCCGAGAGCGGCGAGTTGGCGCTGGAACTGGAGCCGTACGAGGGCATGTCGTTGCGGATCGTGGGCGTGCTGCGGACCGTGGCCTGATCGCGGCAGCCGAGGCGATCCGGACATCGCGATCGGCCCATCGATCGATCAAGGCAGCGGGTGCAAGCGCCGCCACGCCATGTTACTGCCTCCCGCCGCCCGGGCGGGAGGCTGCGGACGGATGCATCCGGCGGGCGTGGTCCCGTCGGCGGGGGGAGGCTCGGCTTAGTGGACTTGCTCGAGGACAACGTCTACCGCCAGCCCGGCTACCTGATGTGGCGGGCGCACCAGACGGCTTGGCGGTGCTTCGTCGACGAGACGCGGGCGCTGGGCGTGACACCGGTCCAATACGCGATCTTGGTCGCGGCCTGGCAGTTCCCGTCCACCGACGCGACCCGGGTCGCCGACCTGCTGCTGTTCGAGAAGACGACGATCAACGACATCGTCGCGCGCCTGGAGGGCAAGGGCCTGGTCGAGCGGCGGACCAACCCGGACGACCGGCGCGTGCGCTCGATCACCATCACCGAGGCGGGCCGGCACGTCGTCGAGGCGGTCGAGCCGGCGCGTGAGCGCATCGCGGGCAAGTTGCTCGCCCCGCTCTCGCCCCGAGAGCGCGCCACCCTGCTGACGCTGTTGCGCAAGCTGGTCGACATCGACGGCGTCATCGCCTCGACCCTGCTGTATGCGCGCGAGATGTCGGCCAACCCACCGGACGCCTCGACCTAGCGGGCCACGAAGCCGGGCGGGCAGCCTGGGTCGTCCGCCGTCAAGTCCCGATGGCCGTACGGCCCGCCTGCGCGGCTCTTGTGGTGGTCCGCTTTGGACGGTATGCCTCCGGATCAACGGGGCGCGTTGGCTCGACCCGCCACGCGCTCGCGGCCGTGGCGCATCTCGGGAGAAGTCCGTCGCATGGTGAAGTCCGAAGCCGTTCCCTACCGTGCCGACGGGCTCGACATGCTCGGTACGCTGTACTGTGACGACGCGTCGCCCGGCCCGCGGCCCGGTGTCCTGCTGTTTCCCGAGGCGTTCGGCCCGGGTCCCAACGTGCGCGCGCGCGCCGAACGGCTGGCCGGCCTCGGTTACGCGGCCCTGGCGTGCGACCTCTACGGCGGCGGCGCGTTGCTGGACGACCTTGCCGAGGCCATGGCGCTGGTGGCGCCGCTTCGCCAATCCCCGGCGCGGCTGCGCGCGCGCGCGACCGGCGCCCTGGACGCGTTGCGCGCCCACCGGTCGGTCGGCGGCCAACCGATCGCCGCCATCGGCTTCTGCCTGGGAGGAACCCTCGCGCTCGAACTCGGGCGCAGCGGCGCCGACATCGCGGCTATCGTCGGGTTCCATTCGGGACTGTCGACCAAGGCGCCCGAGGACGCCGGGAGGATACGCTGCCCGGTGCTCGTCTGCATCGGCGCCGACGACCCCTCGATACCACCCGAGCAGCGCCAGGCGTTCGAGGACGAGATGCGGGCCGGTGGCGTGGACTGGACGATGCATGTCTATGGCGGCGTCATCCATGCATTCACCAACCACGACGCCGACGCGCTGAACAGGCCCGACTTCGCCCGCTACGACGCGCGGGCCGACGCTCGGTCGTGGGCGGCCATGATGCGGCTGTTCGCCGATATCCTGCAGCCCATCACCGAACCGGCGGGCCCGGCTCGCGCGGGTCGGCTCCGGCAGGGATCGGGCGTAGGCCAATCTGGCTGAACAGGGCCGCCTGGCGCTCCCGCGCGGACGGCGCCATCGCGATCGCCGGGTCGGGGGCCGCGAACGCGTCGATCCCGCTCCCGAGCCGGCGCACGATCCTCTCGAACCCGGGTCCGGTGTGGATGTCGAGGATGCGCGCGGCCGGGCTCGCGGCCCGGTAGCCATGGACGGTGCCGCGCGGGATGAACGCCATGCCGCTGGACGCGACACGCTGGCGCTCGCCGTCGAGCGAGACCTCGATCTCGCCCTCGAGCACGTAGACGATCTCGTCGGTGTCGTCGTGGATGTGGGCCGCTTCCGTGCGCCCCTGGCGCATCAATACTTCGAACATACAGTAGCTGCCGCCCGTCGACGCGCCGTCGGCCAGCACGGCCCACGCCGCTCCGTCATAGTCGAACAGGTCGACCGACCGGACACTGCTCAGCGAAGGCGGTGTCGCGAACGGATGGCGTCGCGTCGACCTGTCGCTCTCGTGCGGCCGGCCGCCGACGTAATCGTGGCCCAGCGTCTCGATGAGTGCCCGCGGTGGCTGCGGCGAGCCGGGCGGCTGCGGCGCGTCGTGGCGCTCCGCCGGAATGGCGGCGCCCATCAACCAGACGTCGAACCCCGCCGGCAGGTAGAAGTTGATGAGGCGGGTATCCTGCTCGACGGTAAAGGAATGCTCGTTGTGCCGAGGGATGTTCACGAAGCAGCCCGGGCCGGCTTCGAGGGTCTGGCCGCCGGCGTTGAAGACGCAGCGTCCCGCCGCGACGTACAGTCCCTCGTCCTGCGGGTGGACATGCGTGCGCGGCCCGGTCCCGGGCGGCACCAGTTGGTCCGCGAGGCAGAACGAGCCGCCAGTCTGCACGCCGGACGCGAGCAACCGCCAGGCTATGCCGATCATCCAGAACGCCGGGGCCGTATCGGCGCTGGTGACGTAGCCGCGCGCGGTCTTCTTCGAGATCAGTTCAGGCATCGTCCGCTCCCGTCACCGGCACCGCATCGGGCCGAGGTCTCGATTGTTGATCGCCCATTGTGATCGCCGGGTGTTCCGAAAGGTGATGGCTAGGCCTGGAAGCCGGCGGGGACCGCGATCCTCCGCATGCCGATATCGGCGTGGAGCTCGGCGAGCCGCTCGCTCGGCACGTTGTCCGCTTGCCAATCCGTCGGCGGCAACGCGGGTTCGCCCGCCTTGGTGCCGCAGGCCCTGATCACCCGCTCGTAGCCCGGCCTGGTGTGAATGTTGAGGAACCGCGCCGCCCCGCTCACCACCCGCAACGCATGGACCGTGCCGCGCGGCACGAAGACGAACCCGCCCTTGCCCAGCCGGCGCACTTCGTCGTCCAGGAAGAACTCGATGTCGCCGTCGAACACGTAGTAGGCCTCGTCGGTCTCGTCATGGACGTGTGCCGCGTCGGCCAGCCCCTGTCGCAGTTCGGCCTCGAACACGGCGTAGCTGCCACCGGTCGACGTGGCATCGGCCAGGATGCTCCAGCACCCGCGGCCGAACCAGACGTTCTCGGCGCTGGCTCGCGTGGTGATCGTGGGCCGCGCCGGGGCGTCGGGGTTGGGCGACGTCGAGCGTTCCTTGGTCATGGGCAGGCCGCAGTAATCGTCGGACAGCTTCTTCATCTGCTCCCAGTTGGGCTTGGGCGCGTCGGGCGGCGGCAGCTCGTTGCGCTGCGCCGGCACGGCCGAGCCCATCAGCCATAGGTCGAAGCCGGCCGGGAAGTAGAAGTTGACCAGGATCGCGTCGTCATCGACGACGAACGAGTGCTCGGTGTGCCGCGGGACGGTGACGAACGATCCGGGCAGCGCCACCAACTCCGTGCCCCCGGCGCTGAACGTCACCCGGCCGCTCGCGACGTAGAGGCCTTCGTCCTGGGTGTGCGTGTGCCGGGTCGGCCCCGATCCCTTGGAGCAGAACTGGTCGAGCAGGCACATCGCGTTGCCGGTCTGCACGCCGGTCGCGAGCACGCGCCACAGCACGCCGATCATCCAGAAACCGGGCGCGGTGTCCGCATGGGTCACGTAAGAACGAGACGTCCGCTTCGATATCACGATCCCTCCTGGTTCTTGTTGTTGCCTTTGAACGATAGGGTTCAAGCGCTTCCATGGCAGCGTCGGACGGCCACGCGTAACACCCGCGGCGGGATCAGGCAACCCGAATCAGGGGTATGCCTACGGTTAGGTCCGGAACCTGTCAGACAAAAGTGCAGAACTCGTCGAGGCGCTGCTTTCCGCCGGCCTTCCGGGTCAGGCGGTCGTGGTAGCCGCCGCCGATCAGCCGGCCGGCGGCGTCGATGCCGTGGCCAAGCAGCTCGCCGACCGCGCCGGCCTCCATCGCCTGTGCCAGCTCCGGGTCGGTGATGAAGCCGACTTGGTGCAGCGGCGCCTGCCAGCCCATCGGCCCGATCCCCATCATCAGCGCCGAGGCCTGCTCGACCAGCGCCGGGTAGCCGAGCTGCGCCCGCAGCACCTGGCGCTCGGCCAGTTGGATGCACTGGGCGAGCGGATGGACCAGCCGACTGCGGATCAGGTTCTCGCCAGCGGCGGTGGCAATCACCCGCTGCACCACCTGGCGCGCCAGGTTGAGGTCGGCGGTGATCTGTTCCTGCCCCGCCCCTTGGCGTGACACAGCCAGGCGGCACGGGACGCGAGGTCCAGCATGCGGCGGAGCAGCCTCAAGGTTCCACACGCGGAGCGTGTGGAATGGCTGCGGAGGGCGTCGAGCGTACCTTTGGCTGAATGACGCGCTGGCGCCGGTTGGTGCACGACTGCGAAATCCGCCTCGACGTATCCGAAGCCATGATCCACGTCGCCAAGGGAAGCCTGCTCCTGCGCCGAGTAGCCTGCGCGGACATCACCGGCACCGATCTGAAAAGATCTCCAAGGGCCGCGAGGTGCAAAGCGCCGCTGGAACTGGTTATGTCGGCACGCAACCACCGGGGTCGCGTCATGCCGCATCTATCCGAGACAGAGCTGCTGGACAGGCTGGTCAGCTTCGACACCGTCAGCAGCCGCTCCAACCTGCCGATCGTGGCATTCATCGCCGACTACCTGGATGGCCTCGGCGTGGCCTCGACGGTGCTGCCTGATGCCAGCGGGCAGAAAGCCAACCTGGTGGCCAGCATCGGGCCAACCGACCAATCCGGGCTGGTGCTCAGCGGCCATCTCGATGTGGTGCCGGTCGAGGGGCAGGACTGGACGCGCGACCCGTTCAAGCTGACCCGGGAGGGCGACAGGCTGTACGGGCGCGGCACCACCGACATGAAGGGCTTCGTGGCCTGCGTGCTGGCCCGGCTGCCACAGATGCTCGCGTCACCCTTGCGCCTGCCGCTGCACCTGGCCTTCTCCTACGACGAGGAAGTGGGCTGCCTGGGTGTGCCGGGCATCGTCCGGCACCTCGAGGCGAGTGTCGCCACCCCGCTCGCCTGCTTCGTGGGCGAGCCGACGGGGATGGGGGTGGTCGGCGGGCACAAGGGCAGCACCGGGTTCCTCACCAGCGTCGTGGGCAAGGCGTGCCACTCCTCGCGCCCCGACCTCGGGGTGAACGCGATCTTCCATGCGACCGACCTGATCGCCGAGCTGCGCCGCTACGCCGAGGAGCTGCGAGCCTCGCCCGACCCAGGCTCGCCGTTCGAGGTGCCGTACAGCACGGTCAGCGTGGGCGTGGTCCAGGGCGGCACGGCGCGCAACGCCATCCCCGGCGACGCCGCCTTCCAGTGGGACATCCGCGCGACCCGCCCGGGCGTGGTCGAGGCGCTGGCCGAGCGCTTCGCGGCGTTCGCGGCCGCCGCCGTGCTGCCAGCGATGCAGGCGGGCTTCGCGGGGTCCGCGGTCACAACCACCATGGCCTACGACGTGCCGCCGCTGGTGCCGGCACCCGACTCGCCCGCCGAGACCCTGGCCAAGCGGTTCGCCAACCGCAACCAGACCGGCACGGTCAACTACGGCTCGGAGGCGGGCATTTTCCAGGCGGCCGGCATCCCTACCGCGGTCTGCGGCCCGGGCCGCGACAGCGAGGCCCACATCACCGACGAGTGGATCGGGATCGACCAGATGCGGCGCTGCCTCGCCTTTCTCGATGGCGTCATCGGACACGCGCGGGGCGTATGAGGCGCGTCGGCCTCAGAGCCGGTACAGCCGCCGCGCGTTGTCGTGGAACAGCCTCGCCTGGTCGGCGGGCGAGAACGCCTCGGCGATGGCCTTGTAGGTGTCGTAGATCTGGTCGAAACTCATCTGGATGCGCGACACCGGGTAGTCGGTCCCGAACATCGCGCGCTGCGTCCCAAAACTGTCGATGCAGTGCATCGCGACCGCGCGGATGCTGTCCAGCGTCCAGCCGGGATCGTAGGCGCCCGGGTTCGACACCTTGATCGCGATGTTGGGCAGCGTCGCGATCCTGGCGAGGCCTTCGCGCCAGCGGCGCATCCCCGCCTCGTCACGATCGATCGGGCTGCCACAATGGTTGACGATGACCTGCAGCCCGGGAAAGGCGCTGGCGAGGTCGTACACCGCCTGGGCCTGGTAGGGGTACATCATCAGTTCGAGGTGCAGCCCGTGCTGCTCCAGCAACGCGACGTCGCGGCGCCAGGCCGGGTCGTAGGCGAGGTCGGGATCGCTCACGAAGCTTTTGCGCGCGTCGGGATGGCAGCTCAGGATGCCGCGCACGCCGACCACGCGGGCGAAGCCGGCCTGCTGCGCGATCAGCCCGGCCGCCTCCGGCGTGCCCAGCGCCGCGTTGGCCACGTAGCGCAAGGCGACGCCACCGCCCTTGTCGAGCGTCTCCAGCCAGCGCGTCTCGCCGGTCGGGTCGCCGGCCCAGAGCGCCTCGATATGCACGGTGGCGACGACGTTGTGCCGGCCGGCGTCGCGCGCGTAGTCGGCCACGAGGTAGTCGTGCGCGATGGCGGACAGGCCCGCGAGCGCCTGCACGCTCGGATCCGCCCCGTTCGAATCTGGGGGCGACAGCCACGGATGCTTGCCCAACGACAGGTCCCAAAGATGATGGTGCGGATCGATGACCGGGCCCGAGTACATGCCGCCCTCCGGGTGCGAAGGCGCCCATCACGCGCGAGGCGCGGGCGGCAAGTCAATGCGGGCCGCCCGGGATTTGCGCCCGCACCGCCCATGCGGCACGATCGGCTCGCCCGAATGCGGCGTGATCGCCGGCAAGACGTGGCGGACTCGCCTAGGCTCGGGCTGATAGGATGGCCCATGCGCACCGACCTCGCCCTCGCCCAAGCCGCACGTCCACCGCCCGCCGGCACGCCCGCGCGCCCGGCACTCGCCCGCTGGCTCGCCACCACCAACGACGTGACCCGCACCTTCCTCGCCGCGTCGGGCGTGCCGGGGTTGATCAACATGGCAGGGGGGCTTCCCGCCCCGGAGACTTATCCGGCCGCCGAACTGGCCGACCTGGCCCGAAAGGCCATCGAAGAGCAGCCTCAAGCGGCCTTGGGCTACGGCCCGGTCGAGGGCCTGCCCGCGTTGCGCGACGCGCTCGCCCGGCGGTTCAGCGCGCCCGGCCTGCGCCTCAAGCGGGAGAACGTCCTGGTGACGTCGGGCGGGATGCAGGGGCTCGACCTGGTCGGCAAGGTGCTGCTCGAGCCGGGCGGCCTGATCGCCGGGCAGTTCCCGACCTATCTCGGCGCCCTGGACGCTTGGCGCCCACGCGATCCGACCTACCGCAAGCTGCCGCTCGATGACACCGAGGCGGCAGCCGCCACGGCCATGCTCGGCGCCCAGTTCGCCTACACGGTGCCCAATTTCTCCAATCCGACCGGCCGGCTGGTCGGGTTGGCCACTCGGCAAGCCTTGGTCGCGGCGGCGCACGAGACGGGTACCTGGCTGATCGAGGACGACCCGTACGGGTCCCTGCACTACGATGCGGCGTCGCTACCGCGACTGCTCGACCTGTCCGCCCGGGCGCTGCCGTCCGGATCAGGATACGATGGCCCGGTGGTGTCCATGGGCACGCTCTCGAAGCAGGTCGCGCCAGGGCTTCGGGTCGGCTGGGTGGTAGCGTCGCCCGACCTCATCGCCGCTCTGACGATGGCCAAGCAGGGTGCCGACATGTGTACGAGCGGCATCACCCAGCTTACCGCCCTGGCGGCGCTGGAGAACGGGCTAATGGACCGGATGCAGCCGATCCTCACTTCCCTGTATCGCGAGCGTCGCGACGCGCTGTGCGCCGCCATGGCGGCGCATCTCGCCCAATGGTTCGAGTGGGAGGTCCCGGTCGGCGGCATGTTCGTCTGGGCCACGGCGCGCCACGCCGGGCTCGACACCGACGCGCTGTTGCGGGCGGCCCTGCGCCACGGCGTCTGCGTGGCGCCGAGCAGCGTATTCGATCCCTGGGCGGCGGACCGAAGCGGCATCCGGCTGAACTTCACCCTGAACCCGCCGGACCGGCTGGCGGAGGGTGTCAGGCGGCTCGCCGCCACGCTGCGCACCATGCAATCACCTTGATGCCCGGAGGCGGTTTGAACGACGTTCCGCCGGCCGCCCTGGAGTCCGTACGCCAACTCGAAGACACCTGGCGCGCCTTCGTGCTGGACCATGGCCCGGGCGACGTGCGCGACCTTCCGGGTATCGCGATACGTTGGGCGGACAGCGCGTTCCCGTTCTGGAACGCCATCACGTTCACCGACCGGGGCGCGGGCGTCGACTTGCTGGACGAGCGGCTCGCGCACGCCGTCGCCGTCATGCGGCGCAAGAGCCGACCGGGTTTCCTCTGGCTGTTCGAGGACCTGCTCGACCCGCAGTGTCGCGCCGGGCTTGCGGCGGCCATCGAGCGCGCCGGGCTGAGCCTGGCGCTTTCCGGGTTCGGCATGGCCGGCGACATCCTGCCGATTCCCGAGCCGGCCCACCCCGAGCTGGAGTTCGCCCGCGTCACGACCGACGAGGCGTTGCAGGCCTACGCGGACCTCAACTCGCGCGCCTACGGGATGCCGCTCGCGGCCGGGCGCGACGGCCTTGGCGGGTCGGCGCTCTGGAAGACCGGCATGTACTCCTATCTCGGGCTGGAGCGCGGCGTGCCGGTCGCGGCCGCCGCGACGATCCGGACCGGGGACTGCCTATTCCTCGCCTTGGTGGCGACCGCCCCGGAGGCACGGCGCCAGGGTTATGGCGAGGCCGTTACCCGCAAGGCGCTGTTCGAGGGTGCCAAGGCGACCGGCCTTACCCGCACCACCCTGCACGCCACCATGGCCGGCGCGCCAGTCTACGAGCGCATCGGCTATCGCAAGACGGCAACGATCGGTTTCTATCGCCTGCGCGAGTGAGGCGACATCCCGACTGTCACTGCACGCCGCACCAACCGATCACCGTCGCGGCCAGGGTCTCCGCCAACGATTGCAGCGAGTCCAGGTCCACGTACTCGTCGGCGCCGTGGAAGCCGTCGCCGCCGGCGCCGTGGATGATGCCGGGGATGCCGGCGCCGGCGTAGTGCGCCGCGTCGCATACCGCGATGAAGCCGCGCACCTCGCTGGACAGGCCGCGCGCCTGCCGCGCGTCCAGCACCGCCCGCATCAGCGGATGGTCGACCGGCGTGTTCATCGGCGGGAAGTGCAGCCCATACAGCTCCCACTGCACGCGCGGCGGGTGCGCCCGCAGCCAACTGTCCTGCTGCGCCCAGGCGTGGACGAACGCCTCGAAGTCGCGCCGGATGTCGGCCGAGGTCTCGTTGGGCAGGAACTTCAGGTCGAAGTCGATGATCGCGACGTCCGGCACCATGGCCGGGTTGCCGAGCAGCTTCGGCATCCCGTCGGCGCCGATGCCGGAACCGCACACCATGACGCCGGGGTGGATGGTGTTGAAGCCGGGCGGCAGCAGCGGGTGCGCGGCCTTGCGCGTGGTCCAGTCGCGCTCGAGAAGCTGCACCGCGGTCACGAACCGGGTCGCCAACTCCAGCGCGTTGACCCCCGGCTGCAGTCGGTCGGCAGTGTCGGGCTGCGGAGAGATCTCGTTGTAGCGCCAGGCGGAATGGGCGTTGCGGCCGCGGATGGTCACGCGCACCCATTCGAGGCCGCCTTCCGCCGGCAGCACGGCGCCCCAGGTCGGCTCGGTGACGATCAGCCCGGCCGCCCGGGCCCCGCGTTCCACCAGGTCGCGGGCGCCGAAGCCGCCGGCCTCCTCGTCGACGACGGCATGGATGTCGAGCCGCCCCTCCAGCGCCACGCCCACGCGCCCCAGCGCGCGCGCCACCGCGACAGCCGCGGCCAGGCCCGACTTCATGTCGATGGCGCCGCGTCCGTACAGCCGCTCGCCGCGTATGTCGGCCGCGAACGGCTCCACGCTCCAGGCAGCGCGGTCGCCTACCGGTACCACGTCGACATGGCCGCACAGGATCAGGCTGCGCGCGTCCGAGCCGGGCAGCCGGCCAGTCAGGTTCGGCCGGCCCGGGAACACGTCATAGAGTTCGGTCCGCATCCCGATACTGTCGAGCACGCGGCGCAGGTGGTGTTGCAGGTCGGCTTCGCGGTTCAGCGCCGGGTCACGCTCGAACTTCGGATTGACCGTGGGGATGCGGACCAGCTCGGCGGTGAGCCCGGTCAGGAAGGCGGCCTCGCGCCGCAACTCGTCGATGACCGCCGCGACGGTCGCAGCACTCATGGGATCGTCTCCGCGTTTAGGCTCGCGCGTGGGCGGCGGGGGACGCCGAACAGGCGGCGCAGCGAGAGCGCGGCGCCGTATAGGCCGCCCGGGCTCCCCAGCGTCACCGCGATGATGAGCAGGCCGATGGCGATCGGGCGCCAGGCGCCCAGGCCCGCGATCGCCTCGGATAGGAAGGTCAACAGCAACGCCGCCAGCAGCGGCCCGTAGACGGTCGCCCGCCCGCCCACCAGCACCATGCTGAGCACCAGCGGCGTGAGCCCGCGGCCGCACCCGGCGGTGGAGGCGACGCGGAAGTAGCGGCCCG
>CAXTVL010000015.1:0-18170 GCA_964247515.1 uncultured Acetobacteraceae bacterium
CGTGTTGGCGGCGCTGGCGATCGGCTTGGCCTGGATGATGTCGATGAGCGTCTGGGGCCGCCACCTCGTCGCCTGCGGCAGCAACCCGATCGCGGCGCGGGCGCAGGGAGTGCGCGTGAAATGGGTGAGATCGACGACGTACGTGGTGTCCGGCCTGCTGTCGGCACTGGCCGGCCTCGCCTGGCTGGGAACCGCGACGGTGGCCGTCCCGGGCATCGGCAACACCTTGCAGGCGGTCGCCGCGGCCACGCTGGGCGGGGTCGCCCTGGCCGGTGGCGAGGGCGGCGTCGGCGGCGCGCTGCTGGGTGCCGCCCTGCTGGTCGCGGTGCGCCACGCGCTGATCCTGGCCGGGTGGGACGCCGACCTCCTGGGCCTCGTGGTCGGTGCCTGCCTGGGTTTGGCGGCCGCCCGTATGCGGGGCCGCGCCCGGTAGTCAGCTGCGCTCGACCGCCAGCGCCGCCGTGTCGAGCGCCTCGGCGATGACGCGGGTCTGTGCCGGGGTGAGCTCGCCGCCGCGCAGACGCAGGCGCAACGCCAGCTTCAGGTTCTCCGTGGCACGCAGGATTTCCGGCCCGCCCCCGGCGCCATGGGCGGCGCCCGCCGCGCGCAGCCGGTCGAGGGCGCGGTCCAACGCCGGGCGGCTCGCCGCCAGATGGGCGGCCCCGGCCGGTGTGGCGGCGTAGAGCCTGCGGTCGTGCTCCCGCGCCACCGTGGCGTGGCCGAGCTCCTCCAGCAGGGCGAGCGTCGGGTAGACCACCCCCGGACTGGGGCTGTAGGCGCCCCCGGCGCGGTCCTCGATCGCCTTGATGACCTCGTAGCCATGGCGTGGCCGCTCGGCTACCAGCGCCAACACGACGAGCCGCAACTCGCCATGATCGAACAGCCGGCGGGAGTGTCCGCCGCCGTGCCGGCCGTGCTCGCGTCCGGGACGGTCGCGCATGGGACCGGACCTAGCCGCGCGTCAGCAGCTCGGTCGCGATTTCGGTCCACTCGTCCGGCACCGGCAGGTCCGGCGCCGCCCGGCCCGCGCCGCGGTACCACGCGGCGGCGTTCGCCATGTCGCCTTCCTGCCGGTGCAGGTGGGCGTGCACCAAGTCGCAATCCGGGTCGCCTTCATGCTGCTGGGCGCATTCGTGCGCGCGGTTCCAGTCGCCGTGCCGCACCCACCAGAGCGCCTGCAACGCCGAGGGCAGATCGGCCGGCAGGGTGGGGCCAGACGCGCTGTGGCGGAATTCCTCGATGGTCATGATGGCGCTCCATGCCGATGTTTGCCCGATTTAGATATATCTTAGTGCTATCTTTTACCACCGCCCTCGGTCGTGAGTGGCACGACCGAATGCGCCCGTGCGATATCGCGGCGGTTCCCGGGAGATCGTGATGACCGATGCGCTGAAAAGGCCCATCGCCGCCGGCGTGCGGATCGGCCACGTCCACCTCAAGGTCGCGGACCTCGACCGCGCGCTGGCGTTCTACGTGGGCGTGCTCGGCTTCGAACTCACGCAGCGCATGGGTCGTCAGGCCGCGTTCGTCTCTGCGGGCGGCTACCACCACCATATCGGCCTCAACACCTGGGACAGCCAAGGCGGCAGGGCGCCGCCGCGCGGCAGCACCGGGCTCTACCACCTGGCGGTGCTGTACCCGACCCGCGCCGACCTGGCCGACGCGCTGCGGCGGGTGCTGGCCGCCGGCATCGCGCTGGACGGCGCCTCCGACCACGGGGTCAGCCAGGCGCTCTACCTGAGCGACCCGGACGGCAACGGCGTCGAGCTGTATTGGGACCGGCTGGAAGCGGAGTGGCCGCGCGACCCCTCCGGCCAGCTCGCGATGACGCTGGACCGGCTCGACCTCGACGACCTGCTGCGGGCGGCTATTTGAGGGTCGCGGCGCGGTCGATCACCGCGTGCGACCAGGCGCCTTTCGGCGTCTTGGTGATGACCGGGGCGCTGGCGCCGCTCATCAGCACCGAGACGGTCTGGTCGAACGCCGCCGGTTCCAGGTAGCCCATGCCGCGCGGCCCGGCGGTGACGAGCTTGGCCACCTCGCCCATCATCCGCTTCTGGTGCGCCTCGGTCTGGGCGCCGGAGGTATCGGCGTCGAGCACGATCTTGACCGCCTCGGCCTGGTGCTCGCCGGCATATCTCCAGCCGTCGAGCGAGGCCTTCACGAACCGCGCCAGCCGGTCGACGGCAGCCGGGTCGGCGAGCTCGGCCTCGGTCGTGTACAGCCCGTCCTCCAGCGTCGCCACGCCCTCGTCCTGGTACTTGAAAACCCGAAGCTGCGCCGGCTTCATGCCGGCCTCGATCAGTTGCCAGTACTCGTTGTAGGTCATGGTCGAGATGCAGGCCGCCTGCTTCTGCAGCAGCGGGTCGACGTTGAAGCCCTGCTTGAGCACGGTGACGCCATCCGGGCCGCCTGCGGTCTTGAGGCCCAATTTGCTCATCCACGCCAGGAACGGGTACTCGTTGCCGGAGAACCACACGCCCAGCGTGTGGCCCTTGAACACCGCTGGCGAGGTGACGCCGCTGTCCTTGCGGCAGGTCAGCTCGAGCCCCGACTTCTGGAACACCTGGGCGATGTTGACCAGAGGCACGCCCTTCTCGCGCGCGGCCAAGGCCGACGGCAGCCAATCCACCACGACGTCGGCGCCGCCGCCGGCGATCACCTGGCTCGGGTTGATGTCGGGGCCGCCCGGCTTGATCGTGACGTCGAGGTTGGCCGCCCGATAGAAGCCCTTGGCCTGCGCCACGTAGTAGCCGGCGAATTGTGCGTCGGCGACCCATTTCAGTTGCAGCGCGAGCTTGTCGGCGGCGCTCGCCTGTGTGGCTAACCCGGCCAGCATCGCGCTCGCCATCAGCAATCGCTTCATCGGCGTCCCTCTCCTTGGTTGCGAAACGACGGGTGCCAGAACGTGACGGCGCGTTCGGCGAGGCTCAGCAGCGCGAACGCCCCTGACCCGGCCAGTGCGGCCATCGTGATCTCCGCCCACACCACATCGAGGTTCATCCTGCTCACTTCGGTCGAGATGCGAAACCCCATGCCGACGATGGGCGTGCCGAAGAACTCGGCGACGATGGCGCCGATCAGCGCCAGGGTGGCGTTGAGCTTCAGCGCCGTGAACACGAACGGCAGCGCCGCCGGCAGCCGCAGCTTCAGCAGCGTCGGCCAGTATCCGGCGCCGTAGCCGCGCATCAGGTCGCGCTCCATGGCACCCGCCGCCGCGAGGCCCGCGGTCGCGTTGACCAGCATGGGGAAGAACGTGGTCAACACCACCACGGCCGCCTTGGATGGCCAGTCGAAGCCGAACCACATCACCATGATGGGGGCGATGCCCACCACCGGCATGGCGCCGACCAGGGCGCCGAGCGGGAGCACGCCGCGGGCCAGGAACGCCGAGCGGTCGAGAGCCACCGCCGCCAGCAGCCCGGCGCCACAGCCGATGACGTAACCCGGGAGCACGGCGCGCAGCACCGTCTGCGCGAAGTCGGCGCGCAGCACCGGCAGGCTGCGGGCGAAGGCGGCGGCGATGGCCGACGGCGGCGGCAGCAGCACGCCGGGCACGTGGTAGCCGACGCAGGCCACCTGCCACGCCGCCAGCACCAACGCCCCGAACAGCAGCGGCGAGCCGGTTCGCCCGGCCCGGCCGTCATGCGCCGACAGCCACGCCAGCCCGGCGGCGCCCGCGCCGAGCAAGGCCAGCAGCAGCAGCGTCGTCACAGCCGCCCGCCCCGCCGACGCGCCACCACGCGCGCCACGATTTCGATTGCGCCCACCGCCAGCAGCGCCATGGCCGCCGCCACGAACAATGCCGCCCAGATCTGCAACGTCTGTCCATAGTACGACCCTGCGAGCAGGCGCGCGCCGAGCCCGGACTGCGCCCCGGTCGGCAGCTCGGCCACGATGGCGCCGACCAGCGACAATCCGGCCGCCACCTTGAGGCTCGGGAACAGGAAGGCGAGCGAGGCCGGCCAGCGCAGCTTGGCGAACATTTGCGCGCCGCTGGCGGAGTAGGTCCGCAGCAGGTCGCGCTGCATCGGGTCGGGTGCGCGCAGGCCCGTCACCATCGCGGCGGCGATCGGGAAGAAGCTCAGATAGCCGGCGATCAAGGCCTTGGGCAGCACGCCCACCAGCCCGACATGGCCCAGCACGACCACCACCATGGGCGCGATCGCCAGCACCGGCACGGTCTGGCTGGCGACGATCCACGGCATCAGCGAGCGGTCGAGCACCCGCAGGTGCACGATGCCCACGGCCAGCGCCACGCCCAGCGCGCAGGCCAGCGCGAAGCCGAGCGAGGCGGCCCAGGCGGTGACGCCGGCGTGAAACACCAGGCTCTTGGGGGACGTTACCTGGTGGCCGAACAAGCTCGCGAACAGTTCGGCTACGACTTGGTGCGGGGCCGGCAACAGCGGACGGTCGAGGGCGAAGGTGGACCGCAGCACGTCGCGCGTGGGCGTGCCGTCATCGGCCAGCGACTGCGCCGCGTCGAAGTTCATCCACGGCACCACCGCATACCAGGCGAGCACGAGCACCACGAGCACCACGAGCTGCGGACCGGCGCCGTCCAGCGCCCGCGGCACGGGCCGATGGTTGGAATCAGGCATCGTCGATCAGTATGCGTCTTGCCGTTGGTTGAGCAATCATCCGCGCCGCAGGGCGCCCGCCACGCCTATCCGGGCCACGGCCATGAGCTCGGCGCGCGTGGCGCCATCCCTCGCCTGCACCGCGATGCCCTGCATCAGCGACGCGAAGTAGCGGCTGAGCTCGGCGGCATCGGGCGTCGGATCGATCTCGCCCGCGTCCATCGCCCGTTGCAGGCGCGCCGCCAACCGCTCCCTCCAGTTTCGCCGGATCGTCGCGGTCTGCTGGGCGGGCGCGGCGTTCTCCGGCGCATGGAACAACATGCCGCACGACACCATGCAGCCGCGTTCGGCAGCAGGGTCGGTGGCCGCCGCGACGGCGGCTTCGATCATATCACGGAGGAAGTCGCGGATCGGCTGGTCGCCTTCGGGGACAAACGTGGCCTGCGCCGCGGGGCGCAGCTGATAGAGCGCCAGCGCCTCCGCATAAAGCTGCGCTTTGCTGCCGAAAGCCGCGTACAGGCTTGCCGGCGCGATGCCGATCGCCTCGGTCAGCCGCGCGATCGAGACGCCCTCGAAGCCATGGCGCCAGAACAGCGTCATCGCCTGTTCGAGCGCAGCGTCGCGGTCGAACTCCCGCGGCCTGCCAGTCCGCCCGGTGGCTCCCATTTCGATAGCACCCGCTCAATAAGTCTTGACAGTCTCGCCCACCTTATAGAAGTTTTTGATCGACCGCTCAATAACACGACACGGCAAGGGGACCGGATGAGGGCAAAGACATTCCTCCTGGTGCACGGCGCCTGGCACAGCGCGATGCATTGGAGCGCTATCGCGGCGCGCCTGATGGCGCGGGGCCACCGCGTCCTGGCTCTCGACGTGCTTGGTCATGGCCTCAACGCGCGCTTTCCCGGCAGCTATCTTCGGGGCGACTGGACCGCGTTCGCCACGGAAGCTTCCGCGGTGAGGGACGTGACTCTCGAGGCGGCGGCAGGCGCCGTGGCAGGCGCGGTCGGAGCGTTGGCGCCGGCCGGAAAAATCGTCCTGGTCGGGCACAGCGCCGGCGGCAACGTGATCAGCCGCGCGGCCGAGATGGTCCCGGAGCATCTGGAGCGCATGGTCTATGTCTCGGCCATGTGCGCGACGAAGCTGCGCAGCGCTCCCGCCTACGCCGCCTTGTCGGAGGCGCCGGCCGAGGGTTCGGCCCTGTTCATCGGCGACCCTGCCCAGATCGGCGCGTTCCGCATCAATCCCCGGTCCCCTGACCCCGCCTATGTCGAGACGCTCCACGCGGTGTTCTTCGGCGAGACGTCGCCTGAGACGTTCGCCGCTTGCGCGCACGGCCTGACACCGGACCAGCCCAGCTCTCTCTGGCTCGACGAGATCGAGATCTCGCCTGCCCGGTGGGGTGCCGTCCCGCGCAGCTTCGTCCGCTGCCTGAGGGACCGCGCTTTGCCGCTCGACGTGCAGGACCGGATGATCCGCGACGCCGACGAGGTGACGCCTGACAACCGCTTCTCGGTCCACGACCTCGATACCGACCACGCGCCGTTCGCCTCCTGCCCGTCCGCCCTGGCCGACATCCTCGCCCGATCATGAAACAAGCCGAGGCAACCACGCGCCGACACGAGGTGGCGTACCGGGCGAGGCCGTGGCGAGCGCTTGCCGTCCTCTTGGTCGGCGGCTTCCTGCTGCCGCTCGATTTCTCGATCGTCAACGTCGCCGTGCCGATCGTCCGGGCGGAGTTCCGGGCCACCGGCGGCGATCTGCAACTGGTCTTCTCGCTCTACGCCACGGCCTACGCGGCGCTGCTCGTGACCGGCGGGCGGCTCGGCGACCTGTACGGCCGCAAGCGGGCGTTCGTCCTGGGGCTCGCCGGCTTCATGGCTGCCTCGGTGCTCTGTGGCCTGGCCACGCGCATGGGCGCGTTGCTCGCCGGTCGGCTGTTGCAGGGCATGGCGGCGGCGCTCATGTCGCCGCAGGTCTTGGCATTGATCCGGCAGATATTCCCCGACTCCCGGCGCAGCCGCGCGCTCGGGCTATACGGCGCCATGGTGGGTCTGGCCACGATCGCGGGGCAATTGCTGGGAGGCCTCTTGGTCGGCGTGAGTTGGCGCGCGATCTTCCTCGTCAACCTGCCGATCGGTTTCGCCGTCCTTGCGGCGGCTGGTCGGGCGTTGCCGACCGACCAGCGGCTGCCCTCGACCCGTCTCGACCTGGTCGGAACAGCGCTCCTGTCGACCGGCCTATTGCTGCTGGTGTTCGCGCTGACACAGGGCGGGCAGGCCGGATGGCCACCCCCCTTCAAGCTGGCACTGGCTCTGTCCGTTCCCGTGCTCGCCCTATTCTGCTGGTTCGAGTCCCGGCTCGCGGCCCAAGGTGGACAGCCCCTGCTGGCGCTGCGGCTGTTCCGGCAACGGGCGTTCGCCGTCGGCATCGCGCTCTCCTTCCTGGTCTATTGGTTCGCCCCGTTCTTTCTGAGCTACGCGCTGTATTTGCAGGACGGCGCGGGTTGGTCGCCGCTCCGCTCGGGCCTTGCCGTGATCCCGTTCGGCGCGGCCTTCCTGACGGGGTCGACCAACGCGGCACGCCTCGTGGCGCGGTTCGGCCAAGGCGCGCCGGCGATCGGCTACGCGCTGATGCTGACCGGCCTGCCGCTCGCGGTCCTGTGCCTGTGGTTGTCGCCCGCGCCGACGCCGTGGCTGCTCGCCGCAACCGTCCCGGTCGGCTTCGGGATGGGCGTGGTGCTGCCCTCGCTGGTGCGGATCGTCTTGTCGGAGATCGAACCACCGGACGCGGGCATGGTATCCGGCGTGTTGAACACGGTGCTGCAGATCGGCGGCGCGGTCTCGGTCGCCATGGTCGGCAGCCTGTTCTTCGGCCGTCTCGGGACGCGGCCGAGCCTGTCGGACTACGCGGCATCGCTCGCCGCCGTCTGCACCGCCCTGATCGCGGTCTACACCGTCAGCTTGCTGCTGTTGCGGATGCTGCGAACCGGGCAGGACGAAAACTGGGGCCGATCGCGTCAGGACGTCGGGTCATAACCATGCCCCGCCCGCAGCGCAGCGCGCACTTGCTGCGCCACGCGCAGGAATCCCGGCGTCTCGCGCACATCCAGGTCCCGCTCCTCCGGCAAGTCGACGTCGATGCGCGTCACGATCCGTCCCGGGCGCGGCGACATCACCACCACCTGAGAGGACAGGAACACCGCCTCCGGGATCGAGTGGGTGACGAACACCACCGTCATGCCGGTGCGCCGCCACAGCCCGTGCAGATGCAGGTTCAGCGTGTCGCGGGTGATCTCGTCGAGCGCGCCGAACGGCTCGTCCATCAGCAGCAGCGACGGCTCGAAACTGAGTGCCCGGGCGATCGAGGCGCGCTGCTGCATCCCGCCCGAGAGCTGCCAGGGAAAGCGGCGGCGGAACTCCGAAAGGCCGACCAGGTCCAAGTACTTCTCCGCCCGCGCCCGTTGCTCGGCCGCTGCCATGCCCATCACCTCCAGCGGCAGCCGCACGTTGCGCTCGATGTTGCGCCACGGCAGCAAGGCGGGCGCCTGGAACACGTAGCCGTAGGCGCGGGCGCGTCGGGCCGCATCGGGCGTCATGCCGGCGACGGTGAGGCGGCCCGAACTCGGCCGTTCCAGGGCGGCGATGGCGCGCAGCAGCGTGGTCTTGCCGCAGCCCGACGGCCCGATCAGCGAGACGAAAGCGCCGCGCGGCACTTCCAGATCGATGCCGGACAGGGCCACCGCGCGCTGCCCCCCGGTCTCGAACACCAGCCCGACATCCTGCGCCAGCACAGCGGGCTTGGCGTCAGGCACGCGCCTCGGCCACACGCTGCTCCGCCAGACGTTGATCGAAGTCGAGCACAGCGCGCAGCAGCACGTTGGCGCCGGCCGCGACATGCTCCGGCTCGGCGCGCTCGGCCTCGTTGTGGCTGAGGCCGCCCTCGCAGGGGACGAAGATCATCGTGGTCGGCGCCACCCGCGCCACGTAGGCGCTGTCGTGGCCGGCGCCGGAGACGATCTCGCGCGCGGGATAGCCCGCCGCCTCGGCCGCGCGCCGCACGCTGTCCACGCAGCCGGCGTCGAACCGCACCGCCGGCGAGTCCCACACGCGCTCGACCGCGACCGCCAGGTCGGCCGCGGCACCGATGGCCTCGAAGCTCGCGCGCATCGCCGCCTCCATCGCGGCCAGCGCCTCGTCGCTCGGATGGCGCAAATCGACGGTGAAGAACACGTGGCCGGGGATGACGTTGCGGCTGTTGGGCGCGCTCTCGATCAAGCCCACGGTGCCGACACCGTCGGGCGCCTGCCCCAGCGCCGCGTCGCTCACCGCCGCGATCATTCGTGCGGCAGTCAACAACGCGTCGCGCCGCAGCCGCATCGGCGTCGAGCCGGCATGGCTCTCGCGGCCGGTGACGGTCACTTCGTACCAGCGCATCCCTTGCACGCCGGTGACGATGCCGATGGTGCGGCTCTCGGCCTCCAGGATCGGCCCCTGCTCGATGTGCAGCTCGAAATGCGCCGACAGCTTGCGGGCACCGCATGTCTCCGTGCCGCGATAGCCGATGCGCTCCAGCTCGGCGCCGAAGCTGTTGCCGTCGCGGTCGGTGCGGCTGTCGGCGTAAGCACGGTCGAACACGCCCGCGAACACGCCGGACGACAGCATCGCCGGCGCGAAGCGCGAGCCCTCCTCGTTGGTCCAGTCGATCACCGCGAGGGGCGCCTCGGTCTCGATGCCGAGATCGTCCAGCGTGCGCAACACTTCCAACCCGGCGAGCACGCCGATCACGCCGTCATACTTGCCGCCGGTCGGCTGGGTGTCGAGATGGCTGCCGATGGCGATCGGCGGCAGCGCCATGTTGCGGCCCGGGCGGACCGCGAAGATGTTGCCCATGTCGTCGAGCGCCACGTCGCAGCCGGCCTCGGCACAGGCGGCGCGGAACCAGTCGCGCACCTCGCGGTCGAGGTCGGTCAGCGTCAGGCGCTTGATGCCGCCCTTGGGCGTGGCGCCGATTCGCGCCGTCTCCATGACGCTGGCCCACAGCCGGTCGGCGTTGACCGCGGCGTTGGCGCCGCTCACTCGGCGGCGACCCGCAGCGGGTTGTTCGGGTGTTCCTTCCAGGTCATCGCGTCGGCCGCCGCCTGCTGCGCCCCCATTGTGATGCAGGCATCGACCGGGCAGACGTGCATGCACAGGTTGCAGCCGACGCACTCGGCGTCGATCACCTCGTAGCGCCGCGCGCCGTCCACCCGCAGCGCGGCGATCGCCTGGTGCGAGGTGTCCTCGCAGGCGACGAAACAGAGGCCGCACTTGATGCACAGCTCCTGGTCGATCCGCGCCAGCGTCTTGAAGCTCAGGTTGAGGTCGCTCCACTGCACGTAGTTCGGGATCGCCCGCCCGCGCAGCGCGTCGAGGTCCGCGTAGCCCTTCTCGTCCATCCAGTTGGACAGGCCTTCGACCATGTCGTCGACGATGCGGAAGCCGTGGTGCATCGCCGCCGTGCAGACCTGCACCGTGCCGGCGCCGAGCGCCATGAACTCGGCGGCGTCGCGCCAGGTCGAGACGCCGCCGATGCCCGAGATGGGCAGGCCCCGCGTGCGCGGGTCGCGCGCGATGTCGGCCACCATGCGCAGCGCGATCGGCTTCACCGCCGGGCCGCAATAGCCGCCATGCGTGCCCTGCCCGTCCACCACCGGCTCCGGCGCCATCGCGTCGAGGTCGACGGCGGTGATCGACTGGATGGTGTTGATCAGCGACACCGCGTCGGCGCCGCCGCGCCGGGCGGCGATGGCGGGGGCCAGGATGTCGGTGATGTTGGGTGTCAATTTGACGATCACCGGCAGCCGCGAATGCGTCTTGCACCAGCGCGTCACCATCTCGACGTACTCGGGCACCTGCCCCACCGCCGAGCCCATGTTGCGCTCGCTCATGCCGTGCGGGCAGCCGAAGTTCAGCTCGATGCCGTCGCAGCCGGTGTCCTCGACCAGCGGCAGGATGGCGCGCCAGCTCCGCTCCTCGCACGGCACCATCAGGCTCACCACCATGGCGCGGTCCGGCCACTCGCGCTTGAGCTGCCTGATCTCGGCGAGGTTCACCGCCAACGGCCGGTCGGTGATCAGCTCGATGTTGTTGAAGCCGGCGACGCGCGCGCCGCCGTAGCTGGTGGCCCCGTAGCGGCTGCTGACGTTGACCACCGGCGGGTCGTCGCCCAGCGTCTTCCAGACGACACCGCCCCAGCCGGCTTCGAACGCGCGGCGGACGTTGTACGCCTTGTCGGTCGGCGGCGCCGAGGCGAGCCAGAACGGGTTTGGCGAGTGGATGCCGACGAAGTCGCTGCGCAGGTCTGCCATGGGAGCCGCTCCGTCAGGCGGCCAGCGAGGCATGGATCGCCTCGGCCGCCAGTTTGCCGTCCTGCACGGCGCTCACCGTGAGGTCGTCGCCGGCCACGCAGTCGCCGCCGGCGTAGACTCCGGCAAGGCTGGTGCGGCGCTGCGCGTCGACCACGATGCGGCCGGCAGACACGTCCAATGCCGCCACCGGCGACGGATCGAGCAACTGCCCCACCGCCTTCAGCACCATGTCGGCTTCCAGCGTGAAGCCACCCGTCGTCCCTGGCTGGGTGCGCAGGAACTCGACGGCGGCAACGCCCTTGGCGCCCGGCACGAAGCGGCGCGGCGTCGCCCAGTGGCGGATGCGCACGCCGTTGACCTGCGCCCATTCCTGCTCGCCGCGGGTCGCGGACATGCTCTCGGGGCCGCGCCGGTAGACGATGGTGACGTCCTCCGCTCCCAGTTTGCGTGTCTGCGTCGCCGCGTCGATGGCGGTGTTGCCGCCGCCGATCACCACCACGCGGCGGCCCACCGGCAACGCCGCCTTGTCCGGGGCCTGGCGCAACGCGGCGATGAAGTCCACCGCGTCGTAGACCCCGCCCAATTCCTCGCCGTCCAGCGCCAGCGCGCGTACGCCGGCCTGGCCGATGGCCAGGAACACCGCGTCGGGGTCGCGCCGCAGCGCCTCCAGGTCGAGGTCGCGGCCCAGCCTGCGGTCGTGCTCGACCGCGATCCCGCCGACGCCCAGGATGAATGCCACCTCGCGCTGCGCGAAATCGTCGGCCAGCTTGTAGGCGGCGATGCCGTACTCGTTGAGGCCGCCAGGCTTGGGCTGCGCGTCGAACACCGTCACCCGATGTCCCCGCAGCGCCAGCCGGTGCGCGCAGGCCAATCCCGCCGGACCGGCGCCCACCACGGCGACGTGGCGGCCGGTCGCCGGCGCCCGCGCGAACGGTGTCGCCTCGCGCTCCATCAGCCAGTCGGTCGCGTGACGCTGCAACGCGCCGATCCGCACCGGGCGGTCCTCCTCGGCGGTGCGCACGCAAGCGCCCTCGCACAGGATTTCGGTGGGGCAGACGCGGGCGCAGGATCCGCCGAAGATGTTGGCTTCAAGGATGCGCAGCGCCGAGCCGCGGATATTGCCGGTGTTGACCTTGCGGATGAAGCCCGGAATGTCGATGCCGGTCGGGCAGGCCTGCACGCACGGCGCGTCGTAGCAGAAATAGCAGCGGCCGCTCTCGACCAGCGCCTCATGGCGGCTCAGCGCCGGGTGCGCGTCGGCGAAGTTGCGCAGGAGCGTGGGCGGGTCGAGGCGGGCGGCGGCGATGTCGGACACAGGGCGGCCTTGGTTGGGTTTGGGCAAGCTAACGGCACCGCGCGCGCCAGCGTCAATGCTGTTTCTTGACGTGGCCCCTCGGCTGCGTGATGAAACAAGGACCCCAGCCAAAAGGACGCGGCCATGGCCCTGCTCATCCGAGGCGGCACGGTGGTCACAGCCGAGGCCAGCGCGCGCGCCGACGTGCTGTGCGACGGCGGCCTGATCGCGGCCATCGGCCCCGACCTCGACCCGCCAAACGGCGCCGAGATCGTCGACGCCGGCGGGATGCTGGTGATGCCGGGCGGCATCGACCCGCACACCCACATGGAACTGCCGTTCATGGGCACCGTCGCGAGCGAGGACTTCTACACCGGCACCGCCGCGGCGGCAGCCGGCGGCACCACCATGATCATCGACTTCGCCATCCCCGGCCCGGGCACGTCCTTGGTCGACGCCTGGCACGAATGGCGGCGCAAGGCGGAGAAGGCCGCGACCGACTACAGCTTCCACGTCGCCGTGACCTGGTGGTCGGAGCAGGTGGCCGAGCAGATGGCGACGCTGACCCACGAGCACGGCGTCAACAGCTTCAAGCACTTCATGGCGTACAAGGGTGCCTTGATGGTCGATGACGGGGTGCTGCTGCACTCGATCGGCCGGGCGCTCGAGCTGGGCGCCATTTGCAACATCCACGCCGAGAACGGCGACGCCGTGGCGCACCTGCAAGCGCAGTTGCTCGCCGCCGGCATCACCGGGCCGGAGGGCCACCCGCTGTCGCGCCCGCCCACGGTCGAGGGCGAGGCGGCGCAGCGGGTGATCGCCATCGCCGAGGTGCTGGGGGCGCCGATCTACATCGTCCACGTCTCGACCGAGCAGGCGACCGACGCCATCGCCCGCGCCCGCAGCCGCGGCCAGCGGGTCTATGGCGAGGTGCTGGCGCAGCACCTGGTCATCGACGAGGACGTCTATCGCAGCACGGACTGGGCGTTCGCGGCGGCGCACGTGATGAGCCCGCCGTTCCGCGCCAGGCACCACCAGCAGGCGCTTTGGGCCGGCCTCGCCAGCGGCGCGTTGCAGACCACCGCCACCGACCATTGCTGCTTCTGCGCGCCGCAAAAGGCCGGCGGGCGGGACGACTTCACCCGCATCCCGAACGGCACCGGCGGCGTCGAGGACCGCATGAGCGTGCTCTGGCACCACGGCGTCCGCCAGGGGCGCCTGACACCCAACGAGTTCGTCGCCGTGACCTCGACCAACACCGCGAAGATCTTCAACATCCATCCGCGCAAGGGGACCGTCGCGGTCGGCTCGGACGCCGACCTCGTGGTTTGGGACACGGACGCGAGCCGCACCATCTCGGCCCGCACTCACCACCAGAACGTCGACTTCAACGTCTACGAGGGGATGCAGGTGACGGGCGTGGCACGCCACACCGTCGCCGGCGGCGCGCTGGTCTGGACCGATGGCGACTTGCGCGCCGTGCGCGGCGCTGGCCGCTATGTCGAGCGGCCCTGCTTCGCGCCCAGCGTCAATGCATCGTTACTTCAGCGTTCTTTGACGAACCGGGTCAAGATCGCGCGCGACTGAAGGAAGGGCGCGCTACAGCCGGTACAAAACGGGATTCTATCGCGCGAGCGACCATGACGGTTGCTTCGTTGCTGCCAGGGCGCTACTCCAATGGTATTGTGCGCTGCACACCATTACGGGATGACTGCGCCCCGCCATGATCAAGCCCCGCCAAAACCGCCTGAGCCCAGTCCCGGCCGCGCCCGATGCCAGGGTCCGTCCGGAAGCGCCGGAGGTGACGCCGTTGCGGCCGGCGACGGCCGTCACGTCGGCGCATTTCTATTCCAGCGCCACCGACGGCGACCTATCGCAGATGCTCGGCGCGCCACACTACTCGTATCGGTTTGCCGAGCAGAAGTTCCTGCGCGCCTTCACGGCGCGCGGCATCTCGCCCACCAAACTGCAGATGCCGGAATACTACAGCACGGCCGCGAGCCTGACCGACGCCACCGGCACGGCCGCGGATTGCCTGGTCCACCTGATCTTCCGTTCGAGCGAGCAGATCCGGCTGCTCAAGCCCGGCTACAACATCTGCTGCTTCGCCTGGGAGTTCGAGGTGCTGAAGGACGAGTCCGGGCCGGGCGAGCACCCCTTCCTGAACCAGCGCCGGATGCTCTCGATCTGCGACGAGATCTGGGTGCCGTGCCGCTACACCCACGAGGTGCTGACCCGGCACGGTATCGGCAACGTGCATGTGATCCCGGCCCCGATCGCGGCCCCGAGCGCGCCTCGGCTCGACCGTTACGAGGCGCTGGCGGCGGTGGGACACCTCGGCGTCATGCCGCTCGTCACCAACTTCCTGCTGTCGCGCCAGGACAACGCGCGTGCCTGCGCCGCCCGCTCGCAGGCGATGATGGACTGGCTGGCGCCACGGCTGACCGCGGCGCGCGACCCGCTGGTCTACCTCGCGGTGCTGAACCCGGAGGATTTCCGCAAGAATCTCGACGCGCTGCTGCGCGGCTTCCACTACTTCCAGCAGGCGCACAAGGGCGTTTGCCTGATCGTCAAGGTGCTGACGGCCGCCGACCGTTACTCGCTCGACCAGATCATCAGCGACGTGATCCCCAACAAGCTGGCCAGCGGCTCGGTGTTCCACACCGAGAACATCGTGTTCCTGAACCGCTATCTGTCGGACGAGGAGATGACCGGGCTGTATTGCCTGGCCGATTTCTACCTCTGCACGTCTGCGGCCGAGGGCCAGAACCTGCCGCTGCTGGAGGCGATGGCGCACGGCACCGTCCCGGTCAGCACCAGCAACACCGCGATGGCCGACTACATCACCGCCGATAACGCATTCCAGATCGCCGAGCGCGTGGTGCCGAACACCTCCCCGCACATGGCCGGCACCATCGCCGGCAAACCGTTCAAAATCCACACCAGCAGCAGCCGCGACGTGTTCGCGGCCCTAGCCGCCTCGCGCGCCGCCGCCCCGTCGCGGCGGCGCAAGATGTCGGCCGCCTGTGTGGCCACGGTGCAGGCGCAGTTCACGCCCGACGCGGTGTGGCCGCGCATCGCCCAGCGGCTCGCCGCCATCGCCGGTCGGTCGGCGCCGCTCGTGGGCCGGGGCCACTGATATGCAGGGCGATTGCGTCTACCTCGAGATCGGGCCGCTGAAGGAGGGCAACTACACCGGCATCGCCCAGGTCACGGCCGCCATCGCCGAACAGATGCTGGGCGACGAAACCCGCGAGGTCGGGTTCTTCTTCGGCCGCGCCATGGTCGAACGCCGCATTGTCGAGGACCTGCTGGCGCGGCGCAACGGCGAGCTGATCGAGTGGTACTTGCAGCGCGCACCGGTCAACCCGGCGCCGCGCGGCCTGACCGGCCGGCAGGTCGCGATCTTCCCGAACCGCAAGACCTGCCGCCGGGGTTTCGACGTCGAGTGCCAGATCATCCACGACCTGAGCACGCTGCTGACGCCGCAGTTCCACAACCAGGACACCATCGACTATCACGCGCTCACCATGCTGGAGGACGTGCAGAGCAACGACATCACCTTCTGCGTCTCCGAGGCCACGCGCGGCGACGTGTTGCGCTACCTGGCGCCGCTGGCGCCCGAAAGCGTGGTCGCGGTGCCGCTCGCGGTGTCGATCCCCGAGGACGGGCGCGGGCTGTTCGCGGGGCGCGACGTCGAGCCGTACGTGCTGGTGCTGGGCACCATCGAGCCGCGCAAGAACATCGAGCAGGTACTGAGCTACATAAGGCACAACCCGGAAGTCATGCAGCGCCACCGCTTCGTCTTCCTCGGCCGCTTTGGCTGGGGCGAGACGGTCGACAGCCTCGTCACCCGTTATGACCTCGGCGAGCCGTTCCGGGAGGGACGCATCGTGTTCCCGGGTTTCGTCGCGGAGCCGGTCAAGAACGCGCTGATCGAGAACGCGCAAGTGATGGTCTACCCTTCCCTGTTCGAGGGATTCGGCCTGCCGGTGCTGGAGGCGACGGCGCTGGGCGTGCCCTGCGTCACCACCCGCTCGTCGAGCATCCCCGAGGTCGGCGGCTCGCTCTGCTATTACTTCGACCCGCGCAAGCCGAAGGATTTCGACCGCACCCTGGCGCGCGCCCTGGTCGATCTGCGCATCGCGGCCGGCGCCAGCGGCGAGGCGCGGCGCGCCTGGGCCGGCCAGTTCTCGTGGGCCGCGAGCTACCGCGGCATCATGGCCCCGATCGACGCATTGCTGGCGGGAGGCTGACATGGCGGGCAAGATCACCGAACTCACGGCACTTCGTGCCTCCGGCTGGGCCTCCCACCCGCGGCTGCCGAGCTACCCGGTGCTGGTCAACGTCGTCCACCGCTCCCTGGTCATCCGCAGCACCGTGGCCGACCGCAGGCTGCACGGCCACGAATCGGCCGGCGCACACAGCTTCGTCGTCGACATCGCCCGGCTCGGGTTGACACCGGCCGAGTTCAGCGACCTGCGCTTCGTCGTGGGCGAGACCGACGAGCAACTGGAGTTGCCGGACACCGTGGCCGTCGCGGCCAAGGCGACGCTGACCGTCGAGGACATCCTGGCGCTGTCGCAGGCGCCCCGGAGCTGGGTCACGGGCGAGACGTATATCGACGCGGCGGAGGCAGGGCTGCGCACCGAGACCATCGTCGACATGCTCTACCGCGACTATCTCGGGCGGCCCTCCGACCCGAACGGCCTCGCGCACTACGTGAAGTCGGTCAACGCCGGCACGCTCAGCTACGACGACATCAGGCGCAGCTTCGTGGAAGCGGACGAATTCCGCCTGCGGCAGAAATACGTCGACAACGCCCCGGGCTCGATCTTCTCGCAGAAGATCGTCATCGCCGCCGCGGTCGACGACCTCGCTCCCACGGTGTCGCAGGCGAGCGCCACGCCGATGGTCGAGCTGACCGAGCTGACCTCGCTCGAAGGCGCGGCATTCGTCAGCGAAGTCTACGAGCAGTTGCTGCACAAGAAAGCAGACGCGGCCGGGATGGCGCACTACCTGCACCAGATGGGGCTGGGCATGAGCAAGGTCGACATCATCCGACGGGTGGCGTCCGAGTTGGAGGCGATCACGCTCGGCGTGCGCGTGGTAGGCCTCGAGGAGCAGGACGCGATGGCCGGCAGCGAAGCCGCGTGAGACCGCTCAGCACAGCACGAACACCTCGCCTGCCCTGACCTCGACCGGGTAGACCGCGACCGGTCGGTCCGCCGGCGGGCACAGCGCCCGCCCGTCGCGCACGTCGAACCGGCCGGCGTGCAGCGGGCACTCGACCTCGGCGCCGTCGAGCCAGCCCTCGGTCAGCAACGCGAAGGCGTGGCTGCACACGTTGGCCGTGGCGTGCCACTCCCCGTCGTCCAGCCGGAACACCGCGACCAGCGTGCCGCCGAGGTCGCAGGCCAGCATCTCGCCTGCCGCCATGCCGTCCGCATCCGGGACGCGCCGCCAGTCTACTCCGCTCACTCGACCTCCTTGCTCCAGGCGCCAAGCCTATGCCACGGATCGGGCGGGCGGAAGCGTGATGCGAAGGGGTCTGGATGGCCGGGGAATACAGGCTGGCGGGGGTGATCGGCTGGCCGGTGGCGCATTCGCGCTCGCCGCTGCTGCATGCATATTGGCTGCGCCAGCACGGCATCGATGGCGCCTACGTCAAGCTGGCGGTGGCGCCGGGGCGGCTGGAGCCGGCGTTGCGCGGCCTCGCGGCGCTGGGCTTCGCCGGCTGCAACGTGACCCTGCCGCACAAGCAGGAGGCGGCGCGCCTGGTCGACCGCATCGACCCGCTTGCGGCGCGGATCGGCGCCGTGAACATGGTCACGGTCATGCAGGACGGCTCGTTGGATGGACGCAACACCGACGCCGAGGGCTTCCTCGCGGCGCTGGCGGAAGCCGACCCCGGCTTCCGCGCGGCGTCGGGTCCGGCGCCCAGCAC
>CAXTVL010000016.1:0-3788 GCA_964247515.1 uncultured Acetobacteraceae bacterium
CCGCCGGCGGCGCCCCAACCCGCCGCCCCGCAACTGGTCACGGCGGCGGTGCGGGTCGACGGCGGCTGGCGCGCCAGCAAGCTGATCGGCGCCGCCGTCTATGACGACCAGAACCAGCGCATCGGCAACGTCGATGACCTGATCATGTCCGGCCAGGACAGGATCGCGGTCGCGGTGGTCTCGGTCGGCGGCTTCCTCGGCATCGGCAGCAAGCTGGTGGCCGTCCCGTATGGCCAGCTCCGCTACGACCCGACCGGCAAGGACCCCAAGGTGGTGATGCCAGGGGCCACCAAGGACAGCCTCGGCGGGATGCCGAACTTCGTCTACAACGGGGGTTAGAGGATCAATTACGGGCGATTTACGGGTTTGACTTGGCCGCCACGTGCGGCACAGTGTTCCGTCTCACCGGAGACGGGAGCCTCCCGATGATCGCCGCCCTGATGCCGACCTACAACCGCATCGACCTCGCCTTCGACCATGGCGAGGGCTGCTGGCTGAGCACCGGCGACGGCCGACGATACCTCGATTTCGGCGCCGGGATCGCGACCTCCTCGCTGGGCCATGACAACCCGCATCTGACGGCGGCGATCGCCGAGCAGGCGCACCGGGTGATGCACGTCTCCAACTTGTACCGCGTGCCCGGCGCCGAGCGCCTGGCACAGCGGCTGGTGGACGCCACGTTCGCCGACAGCGCGTTCTTCTGCAACTCGGGCGCCGAGGCCAACGAGGGCCTGGTCAAGTTCATCCGCCGCGCCCAGTACGAGACCGGCCATCCGGAGCGCTACCGGGTGATCTGCTTCGACGGCGCGTTCCACGGCCGCACGCTGGCGATGCTGGCGGCGACCGGCAACGCCAAATACCTCAAGGGCTATGGCCCCGAGGTCGACGGCTTCGACCACGTGCCATACAACAACCTCAACGCGCTGCGCGACGCGATCGGCCCGCAGACCGCGGGCGTGCTGGTCGAGCCGGTGCAGGGCGAAGGCGGCGTGCGCCCGGCCGACCTGCGCTTCCTGCGCGACTTGCGCGCCACCTGCGACGAGTACGGCCTGCTGCTCGGCATGGACGAGGTGCAGTGCGGCATGGGCCGCTCGGGCAAGCTGTTCGCGCACGAATGGGCCGGCATCACCCCCGACGTGATGTCGGCGGCCAAGGGCATCGCCGGCGGCTTCCCGATGGGCGCGATCCTGGCCACCGAGGCGGTGGCGCGCCACATCACCGCCGGCACCCACGGCACCACCTTCGGCGGCAACCCGCTCGCCTGCGCCGCCGCCAACGCGGTGCTCGACATCATTCTGGCGCCGGGCTTCCTCGACGAGGTGGACCGCAAGGCGCGGCGGCTGTGGTTCGCGCTGCAGGACGTGGCGCGGGACTATCCCGGAGTGCTGCGCGGCGTGCGCGGCGCCGGGCTGCTGCTCGGGCTGGAGTGCGTGGTGCCGAACGCCGAACTGCAGGCGGCGTTGGCCGAGCAGGGATTGCTCAGCGTCAGCGCCGGCGACAACGTGGTGCGGCTGGCACCACCGCTGGTGCTGACCGACGCCGACATCGACGCGGCGCTCGGCATGGTCCGCGCCGGCGTGCGCGCCTTGCAGCCGCAGGCCCAGGTCGCGGCGAAGTGAGCCGGTCGGCGCTGCGGCGCGTGCCGCAGGACACGCTGCCGCAGGAGACGGCGCCCCGGCATTTCCTGGAATTGCGCGATTTCGACCGTGCGACCCTGCGCGAGATGCTCGACCTCGGCCGTGGCTTCAAGCACGGCGGCGGGCAGCAGCCGCTTGCCGGCCGCCACGTGGCCTTGCTGTTCGAGCAACCGAGCACCCGCACCCGGGTCAGCTTCGAGGTCGGCGTGCGCCAACTGGGCGGCACCGCCATCGTGCTGTCGGGCCGCGACACCCAGCTCGGCCGCGGCGAGACCATCGCCGACACCGCGCGGGTGCTGTCGCGCTACGTCGACGCCATCCTGTTGCGCACCGACCGTGCCGAGAAGCTGCGCGAGATGGCGGCGCACGCCACCGTGCCGGTCATCAACGGCCTGACCGACGACAGCCACCCGTGCCAGTTGATGGCCGACGTGATGACCTTCGAGGAGCATCGCGGGCCGATCGCGGGCCAGGTGGTCGCCTGGTCCGGCGACGGCAACAATGTGGCGCGCAGCTGGATCGAGGCGGCCGTGCGGTTCGGCTTCACTCTGCGCCTCGCGACCCCCGAGGCGCTGCGCCCGCCAGCGGCGCTGCTGGCCTGGGCGCACGCCGAGGGTGGCCGGATCGAGCTGTTCGACGACCCGGCCCTGGCGGTGCAGGGCGCGCGCTGCGTCGTCACCGACGCCTGGGTCAGCATGGCCGACGCAACCCCGGGCAGCCGGCACAACCTGCTCGCGCCGTATCGCGTGACCCCGGCGCTGCTGGCGCAGGCGGCGCCCGATGCGGTGTTCATGCACTGCCTGCCGGCGCACCGCGGCGAGGAGGTCGACGCCGCGGTGATCGACGGCCCGCGCTCGGTGGTGTTCGACGAGGCCGAGAACCGGCTGCACGCCCAGAAGGGCGTGTTGGCCTGGGCGCTCCGCTGACCCGTCAGTAGCCGCGGTAGTAGCCGGGGGCCGGGGCGTAGACCGGGCCTCGGTCGTAGCCGTGGTGGTGGCGGCCTTCCACGAAGATGCAGCCGGTCAACGGCGCCGCCAGCGCGGCACTCAACAGGATCAGTCGCAGGGTTCGGTTCAGCATGGTGTCCTCGGCGTTCGATGCGGCGATTATCCGCGCATCGGAGGCTTTTTCGAGGCGCCAGGGATGACGGATGCGTAACCCGCACTCGCCTTTTGCCGCCGGCGCGGGTGGCCTCGGCGGGCTCGCGTGCCTATCTTGCCGGACATGCCAGACACACCCGCCTTCCTCGACAGCGACCGCCCCGACGTGCCCGACATCGTGGTGCCCGGTGGCGTCACCCCGTTCCACATGCCCGGCCGGCCGGTGCGCGGCCGGCTGATCCGGTTGGGCCGCCTCGCCGACGCGTTGCTGACCCGCCACGACAATCCGGAGGTGGTCACGAGGCTGGCCGGGCAGGCGCTGGCGCTGGTCGCGGCGTTGGGGGCGGCGCTCAAGTTCCGCGGCTCGTTCAGCATCCAGGCCAAGGGCGACGGTCCGGTGCGGATGCTGCTGGCCGACTGCACCGACGCCGGCGCGTTGCGCTTCTACGCCCGGCCCGACGCCGAGGCGTTGGCGGAGCTGATGGCGCGCTCGCCGCGGCCCAGCGCCGCCGAGCTGCTGGGCCAGGGCTACATCGCCTTCACCGCCGACCAGGGCGCCGACATGGACCGCTACCAGGGCATCGTCGCCATCGAGGGCGAGACCCTGGCCGACATGGCGCTGCACTACTTCTCGACCAGCGAGCAGTTGCGTGGCGCGATCCGCCTCGCCTGCGCCCATGACGGCGAACACTGGCAGGCGGCGGCGCTGGTGCTGGAGCAGGTGGCGGGCGCCGGCGGCGTCGACCCCGAGCTGGACGACGCGGCCCAGGCGGAGGCCTGGACCACCGCCACCACGCTGATGGCCACGCTCACCGAGGCCGAACTGCTCGACCCCGGCCTCACCCCAGACCGGCTGCTCTACCGGCTGTTCGGCAACGAGGGTGTGGCGCTCGACCTGCCGCGCGCCCTCGCCTATGGCTGCCGCTGCTCGCGGCAGCGGCTGGCCGGCATCCTTGAGGGTTTCGAGCAGGACGACCTCGACCACATGACGGTGGGCCAGGACATCATCATGACCTGCGAGTTCTGCAACCACGATTTCCGCTTCGACCGG
>CAXTVL010000016.1:3888-6352 GCA_964247515.1 uncultured Acetobacteraceae bacterium
CCAGGACATCATCATGACCTGCGAGTTCTGCAACCACGATTTCCGCTTCGACCGGAGCGAGGTGCGGGGCACGGTCGGCGGCGACCGGGCGTGAGCCGTGACCGGACGGCGGTGGCGCTGGCCGTGGCGCTGTTGCTGGCCGGGTGCGGCGGCGATGCCGAGGCGCCGCCGGTGGTCTACGAGCAGCCGTCCTATGGCTACCTAACCAAGCTGCGCCTCAACGTGGCCCAGGTCGATATCGACGACAGTTGGATGCCGCCGGCCGGGCCGGGGCCGCGCCACGTGGAATCGCTGTCCCCGGTCTCACCCAAGGCGGCGCTGCGCCAGATGGGCCAGGAGCGGGTGCTGGCCGGCGGCAATTCCGGCCGGGCGCGCTACACCATCGAGGACGCCAGCATCGTTGCCGGCCCGGACCGGCTCGACGGCTCGTTCGCGGTGCGCCTCGACGTCGCCGGCGCGGGCGACGCGCCCGGCGGGTTCGCCGAGGCCCGCGTGGTGCGCAGCATGACCCTGGGCGACAGCACCGACGGCGGCCGCGCCACCGCCTACGCGCTGGTCAAGCAGATGATGGACGACATGAACGTCGAGTTCGAGTACCAGGTGCGGCGCTCGCTGAAGGGAGCGCTGCAGATCACCGACCCGGTCGCGACGCCGGCCCCGGTGGAGTCGCAAGACCTGCCGGCATCCGGCGCGACGCCACCCACGCCCGACGCTCCAGCCAGGATGCCAGCGAACGCGCCGACCCCACTCAATCCCTGAACGCGCCCCGCTCCATCAAGGCGGCGACATAGCGCGCGCCATGGATGACACGGACCACCACCAGTGCTTCCGGCCCGGGCATGTAGTAAATCGCATAAGGGCTGTGGAATGTGACCCGCAATCCGGCAACCAGGGTGTCGCGCGCTGCCCCGGAGAACGGAAATTCCCGCAATCGCTTGAAATGTGACTCGATGTTCCCGATGAGACGGGTCGCGACCTGCTCCGAGACTTCGGGTGCCAAGCCGGCCCAAATTTCCGCCAGGTCGGCCTCGGCCGCCTCGGTGAGACGGAGTGTCAGCAATCGGCCAACAGTTTGCGTCCACGTTCGACGATGCGCGCGGTGTCGAACTCATGCACCCGACCCTCAGCCAAATCGGTCAGCCCGCGATCGATGTCGGCCTTCAGCGAGGCGAACTCGTCGACCTGGAGGGTGCGCTTCGTCTTCCAATCGCGCAACGCTTCGCGCACCACCTCGCTGCTCGAAGCGTAATCGCCGCCCGCGACCGCGCCTTTGATGATCGCAGCCATCTCCGATGGCAAGGTGATGGTCATCCGCTCGATTTCTGCCACGGCATCTCTCCGGAATCCGCTTGCATACCTAATCATACTGGCAAGCATGGCAACGAAAAACCAGGCAGGCGTGTCACCCCGGATACAGCGTGGCGCCGCCGTCGACCCGCAGCACCTGGCCGTTGACGAACCGGCTCTGGCTCCCGGCCAGGAACGCCACCGCGTCGGCGATCTCGGCCGGTTCGGCGTAACGGTCGAGCGAGCGGCGTGTGGAGTCCATCTTGACCGGGTCGACGGTGCGGGTGGCCTGGAACCGGGCCGTCTTGCTGGGACCCGGGCTGACCGCGTTGACCCGCACGCCGTTGGCCATCACCTCGGCGGCGAGGCAGCGCGTGTAGTGCACCACCGCCGCCTTCAGCGTCGCGTACACGGCACCGTTCGAGTAGCCGGCGTGCGCCGCCGACGAGCCGATGTTGACCACCGAGCCGCGCCCGGCGCGCACCATCGCCGGCACGAACGCCTGGCACACCAGCATGGTGCCGATCAGGTTGTTGTCGGTGAGCGCCTGGATGTCGGCGAGCGGGATGGCAAGCACGTTGTTCGGCTCCGGCTTGCCGCCGGCGGCACCGATGTCGCCGCCGGCGCAGTTGACCAGGATCTGCACCTCGCCCAGCGCCGCCGTGATATCCTCGCGCATCTTCAGCACCGCCGCCTGGTCGCCGATGTTGCCGGTGACGCAGGTGGCGCGCACGCCCAGCGCCTCGATCCGCTTGGCGACTTCGCCGAGGTTCGCGGCCTCGCCGTACTTGGCGCTGGCGTCCCAGCTCAAGTCGTGCAGCGCCACGTCGGCGCCCAGCTCGGCCAACCGGCGCGCGATGAAGAACCCGAGCCCGCGCCCGGAGCCGGTCACGAACGCCACCCGGCCCGCCAGTTCCTTGGTCATGTCGCCTCCTCCTGGTCGTAGATCCCGAGCGCGGCCATGTTCGCGGCACTGCGCCGGATCATCGCGAGTTCGTACTCCACCAGCTCGCCGTCCGCCCCCCGCTCCCAGGGCGTGCGGATGTCGGCGTCGTCGGGCAGACGGTGGCGCCGCGTCGCGGCCACGCCCCCGGCCCACACGGCCGCGCTCGCCGGCGGGTAGCCCCCCCCCCACACCGGCGTCCGCAGCCCCCCCAGGCGGGCCGCCAACGCCCCC
>CAXTVL010000016.1:6362-8212 GCA_964247515.1 uncultured Acetobacteraceae bacterium
CCTCGGCGCTGCTCACGGTGCGGGTGGCGCTGCCGGCGCCGAGGCAGGCGGCGAGCGCTGCGGCGGACTTGGGAGGGTAGCAGCCCCACCAGTCCGGCCGGAACAGCCGCACATGGCGGGCCTCCAAGGCGCCCGGCTCCAACACCGCCGGCAGCGTCAGGTGGTGCTCGCGCAGGACCGCCACCAGCTCCGCGAACGGCACCGCGCCGTCGCCGATGGCGCAGCGCACCAGGCGGAAGCCTTGGTCGCTGGGCTGCACGCGGTAGTCCTTCAGATGCACCAGGCGCACGTACGGCGCCACCACCCGGGTGAAGGCGAGCGGCGCCTCGGCCACCGGGAAGCTGTTGCCGGTGTCGTAGACGATGCGGACCGAGGGGCCGAACTCCTCGCACAACGCCACCAGCTCGCGGCTGGTGAAGTCCTGGTGGTTCTCGATGACGATGGTGACGCCACGCGCCTCGGCCATCGGCGCGTAGGCGGCCAGCTTCCCGCGCACCTCGGCCACCAGCTCCGGCCAGCGCGGCCCGGCGGCGGCGCGGTCGCCGCACAGGATCGGCGTCAGCGCCAGGCGGCCCCGCCTGGCCCCGACGCCCTCGGCGCTGCGCAGGCAGGCGGCGAAGTCGTCCTGCTGTAACCCGGAGCTCACCACCGGTGTCATGCCCAGCATGACCAAGCGCCCCTGCAACGCGCGCAATCCCGCATCGTCGAATGGATCGAGCCATGCCTGCGCGATCTCCAGCGTCTTGGCCCGCAGCTCCTCGGCCAGGGTCAGGAAGCCCTCCAGGCCGCGCCCGTCCGGGTTGGCACGCGCCGTCCCGCGACCCTGCAAGCCAAGGGTGTAGGTCAAGCCGTACGGATTCAGTCCCACGCGCAGCATGGCTCCCCTCCCCTAGCGCAGCCCGCCGTCGACGGTGAGGCACTGCTTGGTGGTCATGGCGCTGTCGTCGGCGGCGAGGAACAGCGCCGTGCCGGCGATGTGCTCGGCCAGCAGCCGGGTGTCGAGGCATTGCCGCCCGACGATCGCCGCCACGTCCGCCTCCGACAGCCACAGCCGGAGCTGGCGTTCGGTGATGACCGCGCCGGGGGCGATGGCGTTGACCCGGATGCGCTCCGGCCCGAACTCGCGCGCCAGGCTGTTCGTGAGACCCATGACCGCCGCCTTGGCGCTGCTGTAGGCGATCATGTGGGTGCCGCCGCCCATCCAGGCGATCGAACTGAAGTTGATGATCGAACCGGCCCCCAACTCGCGCATGTGCGGCCGCACCGCCTGCGCCGCGAAGAACTGGTGGCGCAGGTTGACCGCCATCGCGCGGTCCCAGTATTCGGGCGTCACCTCGTCCACCTCGTGCCGCTGGTCGTTGCCGGCGTTGTTGACCAGCACGCCGATCGGCCCGACCTCCGCGCGCGTGCGGGCGATGGCGTCGCGCAGGGCGGCGATGTCCAGCAGGTCGCAGGGGATGAACAGCGGCGCGTGACGGCAGCCGGCGAGTTCGCCCGCCAGCGCTCGCGAGGCATCCACGTCGATGTCGATGAACGCCACCCGCGCGTCCTGGCGCGCGAACGCCGCCACCATCGCGGCACCGATGCCGCTGCCGCCGCCGGTGACGAACACCACGCGGTCGGCCAGGCTGGGGTAGCGGGCGAAGGTCATTGGATCAGCGCCTGGGTTTCGGGATCGAACAGGCACGCCTTGGCCATGTCCACCGCGAGCGTGACGCGGTCCGCCACCGCGGGCGCCGCGTCCGGCTCGAACCGCGCCACCACCTCGCGCCCGCCGAGCCGCACCACCACCAGCGTCTCCGGCCCGGTCGGCTCGACCACTTCGACGGTGCCGTCGAGCACGCCGAACT
>CAXTVL010000016.1:8222-17968 GCA_964247515.1 uncultured Acetobacteraceae bacterium
CAGCACCACGCGGCGGCCCGCCTGGCGCTCGGCTCCGGCAAACGAGCGCGGCAGCGGCAGCCGCGCCGCGGCGTCGCCCTCGCGCAAGCCGAGTGCCATCCGGCCGTTGTCGGAGACGATCTCGGCCGGCATGAAGTTCATCGTGGGTGCGCCCATAAATCCGGCCACGAACATGTTGGCCGGCCGTTCGTAGACGGTGCGCGGGCTGTCGTATTGCTGCAACCGCCCCTGGTGCATCACCGCGATGCGCGACGCCAGCGTCATCGCCTCGACCTGGTCATGGGTGACGAACACCGTGGTGTTGCCCAGTCCCGCGTGGAGCTTCTTCATCTCGGTGCGCATCTCGATGCGCAGCTTGGCGTCGAGGTTGGACAGCGGCTCGTCGAACAGGAACAGCGCCGGCTCGCGCACCAGCGCGCGCCCCATCGCGACCCGCTGCCGCTGCCCGCCGGAGAGCTGCGCCGGCTTGCGCTCCAGCAGCTTCTCGATCTGCAACAGCGCCGCCACGCGCGCCACCGCCGCCTGTTGCCGCGCCCGCGGCACGCCGCGCGATTCCATGCCGAAGGTGATGTTCTTCCGCACCGTCATGGTCGGGTAGAGCGCGTAGGACTGGAACACCATGGCGATGTCGCGGTCCATCGGCTCGACATCGTTGACCACCCGGCCGCCGATGCTGATCTCGCCGGAACTGACGCTCTCCAGCCCCGCGATCATCGCCAGCAGCGTGGATTTGCCGCAGCCGGACGGGCCCACCAGCACCACGAACTCGCCGGGCTCGACGTCGAGGTCGATGTCCTGCAGCACCGCGTGGGCGCCGAACCGCTTGCTGAGCTTTCGGATGCTGAGCGAGGCCATCTACTTCACCGCACCTTGCGTGAGCCCGCGCACGAAATATCGGCCGCCCAACAGATAGATCAGCAACGGCGGCAGGGCGCCGATCAGCACCGCGGCGCTCTCGACGTTGTATTCGTGGACCGAGGTGCCGGACGTGGCCAGCCCGATCAGCGCCGCGGTGATCGGCTGGTGCGCGCCCGACGAGAAGGTGACGCCGAACAGGAAGTCGTTCCAGACGCCGGTGAACTGCCAGATCACGGTGACGATCAGGATCGGCGGCGACAGCGGCAGCACGATGCGGCGGAAGATGCGCCAGAACCCGGCGCCGTCGATCCGCGCCGCCCGGATCAGCTCGTCCGGGATGTTGACGTAGAAGTTGCGGCAGAACAGCGTGGTGAAGCTCAACCCCTGCACGCAATGCACCAGGATCAGGCCGCGGATGGTGTTGGTCAGCCCGAGCTTGCCCAGCGTGATCGCCCAGGGCAGCAGCACCAGTTGGCCGGGCATGAACACGCCCAGCGTCAGCAGCAGGAACAGCGCCTCCGAGCCGGGGAACCGCCACTTCGACAGCACGTAGCCGTTGACGGCGCCGATCATGGTCGAGACCAGCGTGGCCGGCACCGCGATCAGCAACGAGTTCCAGAAGAACGGCGCGATGCCGGCGCAACCGCCGCTGATGCTGGTCGTGTCCCACACCCCCGACCTGTGCGCCAGCGAGAAGCTGGCGGGGACGCTGAGCAAGCCGTGACGGGCGATGTCGCCCAGGCTGCGGAACGAGTTCGCCACCACGACGGCGAGCGGCAGCAGGTAATACAGCGCGAACAAGGCCAGCACGGCATAGACACCGATGCGGGCCCGCTGCCGTCGCCAGGTGCCCGACGCCGGGCGAAGATCGAGCGTGCCGCTAGACATTCGCGCCCCGACGCTGCCACGCCGTCCACAGCCCGTACGGCAGCAGCACCAGCAGCAGCGCCGCCATCATGGTGATCGCCGCCGCCGCCCCTTCGCCCAACTGGCCACGCTGGAACATCAGCTCGTAGACGTAGATCGCCGGCATCGTGGTCGAGATGCCGGGGCCGCCCGAGGTCAGCGCCAGCACCAGGTCGAAGGTCTTGATCGCGAATTGCAGCAGGATCACCAGCACCGCCACGAAGATCGGCCGGATCGAGGGCAGGATGATGCGCAGGTAGATGCGCGACGCGCGCGCCCCGTCGATCCGCGCCGCGCGCACCAGGTCGGGATCGACCGCGCGCAGCCCGGCCAGGAACAGCGCCATGGCGAAGCCCGAGGCGTGCCAGATTCCCACCACCGCGACGACATAGATGGCGAGGTCGCGCTGGGTGATCCAGTCGAACGAGAACCCCGCCCAGCCGAGGTCGCGCATCAGTTGCTGCACGCCGGTGGTGGGGTTGAAGATCCAGCGCCACACCGTCCCCGTCACCACGAACGAGATCGCCAGCGGGTAGAGGAACACCGAGCGCCAGAGCGCCTCCGCCCGCACCCGCTGGTCGATCAGGATCGCCAGCAGCAGGCCCAGCAGCATGGCGCCCACGACGTAGGCCACGCCGAACGCGAACAAGTTGACGGAGGCCACGCGCCAACGGTGGTTGCTCCACAAATGCGCGTACTGGTGGAAACCGGCGAAGCCGTAGTCCGGCAACAACGTCGAGTTGGACAGCGATATCCACACCGTCCACAGCGCGAACACCACCACGTAGACCAGTGACGCCACGACGGATGGCGCCAGTACGAGCTGCGGCACCCAGCGCTGCCAGCGTGGCCGGCCGGCACGCTGCGGCGTGGCGAGGCTGGCGGGCGCCGCCCCGCCGTATCGCGTGGCCCCTGTCACATCCGTCCTGGTCACATCTGCGCTTCGACGGCGTCGCCGAGCTTGTTCGCGGCATCCTGTGCCGATTCGTTCGGCGTGTTCACGAACTCGGTGATCACCTCCATCATGGCGCCGCGGAATTTCTGCAGGATCGCCATGTTGTGCGCCATGCTGAGCACCACGGTGCCGGCCTTGATGCTGTCGCCCAAAGCCTGCTGCGAAATCTGCTGGCACGGGTTGAAGCCTTGGCTCAGATCGACGTCGAGCCGGGCGGGGATCGAGCCCTTGGCCTGGTTGAAGATGCGCTGGAAGTCCTGGCTCATGATGAGGTGCGCCAGCAGGTCCTGGCCGGCCACGGCGTCGGGGTCCTTCTGCTTGAAGAACACCACCGAGTCGCTGTTGACGATGAAGCCGGGCTTGGCGTTCTCGGACGGCGCCTGCGCGCACAGGTAGTCGCTGCCGTATTTGAACCCCTCGGCGTTGAAGGTGCCGATCGCCCAATCGCCCATGAAGAAGAAACCGGCCTTGGCGTTCAGCATCAGGTTGGCCGCCGCGTCCCACTCGCGCCCGGCCATGCCGGGATCGGTCCAGCCGATGATCTTCCGCAGTTCGGTGAACGCCGCCGCCATGTCGGGCCCGCGCAGCGCCGCCATGTCCATGCCGACCAACGCGCGGCGGTACAGGTCGAGGTTCATGCCGTAGACGATGTCTTCGAACAGCGTGGCGTCGATCCAGTCCTGGCTGCCGTGCGCCACCGGGATCAGGCCGGCGGCCTTGAGCTTTTCGGCGTCGGCGTTGAACTCGGCCCAATTCTTCGGCATCGCCGCGATGCCGGCGCGGTCGAGCGCCTTCTTGCTGGCCCACAGCCAGTTGATGCGATGGATGTTCATGGGCGCGGCTACCCAGTCGCCCTTGGGCTTCATCACCGCGACGAGCTGCGGCACGACCAGGCTGTCCCAGCGCTCGCGCTGGGCGATCGGGTCGAGGTTGGCGGTGAGCCCGGTGCCGGCCCACTCGGCGACCTCGGGGCCCTTGAGCTGCACCGCCGGCGGCGGGTCGCCCGAGACCACGTCGGAGCGCAGCTTGGCGATGGTGTTGGCGGTGTGCCCGGCGATCGAGGTCGCGGTCCACTTGCCGCCGGCGGCGGTGAACATGTCGCCCAGCTTGGCGATCGCCACGGCGTCGGAGCCGGTGCCCCATTGCGACAGCAGGTTGGTCCGCGGCTGCCCGGCCAACGCGGCGCCCAGCGTGAGCGGCAGCAGGCAGGCCGCGAGGGCCGCAACGGGACGATAGGCCATGTCTCTCTCCTCCTCGCGCCCCGCTCTGTGGCGGGTCGCGAAAGCCTGGCATGTCGCCTCAGGGTCGGCAAGCCGGTTCAGGCGGCGGCCCGGTTCTGCTTTACTGAGCGGACATTGCCCGAGTGACGCCATGCCCCGCCACGATGCCGAACACGACTGCGTCGACCATGGCCACGATCACGCGGGCCACGATCACGCGGGCCACGATCACGCGGGCCACGATCACGCGGGCCACGATCACGCGGGCCACGAGCACGCGGGCCACGAGCACGGGCCGGGCGGCCACCACCACCAGCCGCCGCCCGTCGGGTTCGACGCCGCGTTCGCGCTGGGCGCGGCGCTGAACGCGGGCTTCGTCGCCGCCGAAATCGTGTTCGGCCTGGCCGCCCACTCGGTCGCCCTGCTCGCCGACGCCGCGCACAATCTCGGCGACGTGCTGGGCCTGCTGCTGGCCTGGGGGGCAGCCTGGCTCGGGCGGCGGCGGCCCACGAGCGAGCGGACCTATGGCTATGGCCGCAGCTCCATCCTGGCCTCGCTGACCAACGCGGTCGTGCTGCTGGTGGGCGTCGGCGCCATCGCCATCGAGGCGATCCAGCGCCTCGCCGCCGGCGTCGCCGCGGGCGCGGTCGGCGGCGGGACGGTCATGCTGGTGGCCGCCGCCGGCATCGTGGTCAACGGCGTCACCGCATGGCTGTTCGCGCGCGGCCGCGCCGGCGACCTCAACGTGCGCGCGGCGTTCCTGCACATGGCCGCCGACGCCGCGGTGTCGGCGGGCGTGGTCGTGTCCGGCCTGGTCGTCCTGCTGACCGGCTGGGCGTGGCTCGACCCGCTGACCAGCCTCGGCATCGCGGCGCTGATCCTGGTCTCGAGCTGGGGCGTGCTGCGCGACAGCACCAACCTGGCGCTCGACAAGGTGCCCGGGCACGTCAGCGCCGAGCAGGTGCGCGCCTACCTGGCGGCGCTGCCAGGGGTGGCCGAGGTGCACGACCTGCACATCTGGGGCCTGTCCACCACCGAGACCGCGTTGACCGCGCATCTGGTCCGCCCCGGCCTGGGCGTCGACGACGCGCTGCTGCGCCGGGTCTGCGACGAGCTGCGCCACCGCTTCGGCGTGGGCCACGCGACGCTGCAGGTCGAGCAGGGCGACCCGGCCCAGCCCTGCGCGCTGGCTCCCGACCACGTCGTCTGAGCGGTGCGCGCCATCGGCTTTCGGGCCTCCCGCTACTCGGCCGGGAACCGCAGGCCGATCCACAGCCCGGGCTCGGCGTTCCTGATCTGCAGGCTGGCGCCGTGCAGGTCGGCCACCGCCGCGACCAGGCTCAGGCCGAGCCCGTTGCCCGGCGTGGTGCGGCTGCGCTCGCCCCGGTAGAAGCGGTGCGCCAGGCGCGGCAGGTCGTGCGCCGCGACTCCCGGGCCGTCGTCGCGCACCGCCAGGCAGGCGCCGTCGCGGCCACCGGACAGGCGCAGCTCGATGCGCGTGCCGGGCGGCGTGTGGCGCAGCGCGTTCTCCACCAGGTTGGCCGCGGCCTGGGTCAGCAGCTCCTGGTCGCCCTGCACGGCGATGCCGGGGGCCACCTCGCAGGTCAGGGCATGGCCGGCCTCCTCGGCATCCGGACGGTAGGCATCGGCGACCGAATCGGCCAGGGCGCTCAGGTCGACGGCGCCGAAACCCGCGCGCGGCGACGCCCCCTCGACCTGCGCGATCCGCAGCAGCGCCCCGAACGTGTCCAGCAACCCGGCCGCCTCGCGCAGCGCCGCGTCCACCGCCGCCTCGTAGTCGAGCGCCGTGCGGGCGTGCGTCCTTGCGTGCTCGAGCCGCTGGCACAGGCGCGACAGCGGCGTGCGCAAATCATGGGCGATGTCGCTGCCGACTTGCTGCAGGCTGTCCATCAGGGCGGCGATGCGGTCGAGCATCCGGTTCAGCGTCGCCGCCAGCCGGTCCAGCTCGTCGCCGGTGCCGCGCACCGGCACGCGCCGCGCCAGGTCGCCGCCGGTGATCGCCTCGGCGGTGCGCGAGATCGCGTCGACCCGCGACAGGAAGGCGTGGCTGAGCAGCACCCCACCGGCGATGCCGAGCAGCGCCGCCAGCCCCACGGTCCACACGAAGGCGGTGGCGACCGCCTCCTCCACCTCGGCCACCCGGCGCAGGTCGTCGCCCACCGCGAGCATCAGGCCGGGGGTCAGTTCCGACACCAGCGCGCGCACATGCTCCGAACCGGTGCCGTCCTCGGTCGCGTCGGGCACCTTCACCGTGACCCAGCCCGGCCGGCGCCCGACGCCGCGCATCTCGCCCGCCAGGTGCGCGCCGCTCGCGTCCTGCACCAGGTAGTCGAGCGCGGTCACGCCACGGCCGCGCGAGCGCACCACCGCGAGCAGGTGGTCGAGGCCGCCGGCGCGGAACTCTGCGCGCAGGAAGCCCGATTCGGCCTCGATCCGCACCGCCATCTGATCCACCAGGGCGGAGCGCGCGGCGAGGAACACGGCGCCCCCGAGCACGCAGGCCGAGGCGGCGAACATCGCGACGTAGAGCGCCGCGAGCCGGAAGCTCGCGGTGCGCAGAAGGCGGAATTGCGCGCGGTCAGGAACCCGCGGCACGCAGGGCGTAGCCGGAGCCGCGGATGGTGTGGATCAGCTCCGGGTCGGCGCCGCCACGGCTGATCTTGGCGCGCAGCCGGCTGATATGCGTCTCGACGATGTTGGTGCGCGGGTCGAAGTGGAAGTCCCACACCCCTTCCAGCAGCATGGTCCGCGTCACCACCCGGTCGGCATGGCGGACCAGGAACTCGAGCAGCCGGAACTCGCGCGGCTGCAACTCGACCCGCTGCCCGGCGCGCGTCACCTCGCGGCGCAGCAGGTCCAGCTCCAGATCGGCCACCCGCAGCGTGAGCGGCACGTCGGACAGCGGCGGGCGGCGGGCCAACGCGTGCAGCCGGGCCAGCAGCTCGGCGAAGGCGAACGGCTTGACCAGATAGTCGTCGCCGCCGGCCTCCAGGCCGGCCACGCGGTCGCCCACGCCGCGCAGCGCCGTGAGGAACAGCACCGGCGCCTTGACCCCGGCGCCCCGCAGGGTGCGCACCAGGCCGATGCCGTCGATCCCGGGCAGCATCCGGTCCACCACCAGCACGTCGTGCCCGCCGCCCGCCGCCATCATCAGGCCGTCCTGTCCGTCCGCCACATGGTCCGCGACGTGGCCGTGCTCGTGCAGCCCACGCACGACGAAAGCGGCGGTCTCGGCGTCGTCCTCGATCACCAGCACCTTCATGGTGGAGCCTCCTCCCGGTCGCGGCGTGCGGGGCGCCCCCCCCCCCGCGCCCCGAAAGCGACAATATTCGGCAACAATCCCTCCGCGATCAGTCGTTGTCGGTGCTGCCGTCCTGGGTCGCCGTCACGCGGCCGGTCTGGGCGTCCACCGTGACGGTCTTGACCCCCTGCGGCCCCGCGACCTCGACCTCGACGGTGGTGGCGGCGCCCTGGCGCGCCGCGTCGGCGCTGACGGCACGCCCGCCGGTCTGGCTCTCGGCGACGCCGATCGCCTGCTGCAGCGTCACCTTCATACCGGCGAGCGTGGCGACGTCCTTGTTCTGGTCCTGGGCTGCGGCGACGCCGCCGGCGGCAGCCACCGCGACCAGGGCCGCGATGGCGATGGGAAGCGTGCGCGTGATGGTCATGGGCCGGTGTCCTCGATGCTGTGTGGCGGCGGCGGGATGCCGTCCGCTGCGAGAGAAGTTACCCGCCGGCCGATTGGGCGGGCCGGGACGGCCGCATACGCTTCGCCAACTCTGCTCAGGCGGTCCCGCCGGCGGCGTCCATCGCCGAGAGCAGCTCGGCCAGCGAAGCCTTGCAGGTGGGGGCGTCCGGCGAACTGGCCCGCAGGGCGGTCAGCGCGCGGTCGATGGAGCGGTCCACGGTGTGCCAGGTCGCCGCCGCGCGCGGCTTCAACGACGGCTCGGACTCGTCCCACATCACCTCGAGATCCTTGATGCGGGTTTTGGCGCCGGCCAGGTCGCCCTTGTCCACCAGTGCCGCGGTATCCGCCACGATGGCGCGATAGGCCGAGAGGTCGCCCAGCTTGGCGGCCGCCTCGGCGGTGACGGCGATGCCGGGCAGCGGCAGCAGGCCGGCAGCGGGGAGTGCCAGGGCGGCCGCCAGGATCGCGGCGCGGATCGGCAGGCGCTTGTTCATGGCGTGACCTTTTCAGCGCCGACCTGCGGCGTCTCGCGGAGGGTGAAGCTCAGGACGCCGACCAGGGTGACGATCACCGCCAGGAACACCAGGCTGGTGCCGACGGTGCCGAGGCCCAAGCCGCCGTTCGGCCGCGACTGCGACAGCAGGTCGCCCAGCGACGCGCCCAGCGGACGGGTCAGGATGTAGGCCAGCCAGAAGGTCAGCACGGCGTTCGCGCCCATCCGGTAGGCGACATGGATCGCGGCGATCATGGCGCTGAAAACCAGTACGCCCACGGTGAAGCCCAGGCTCAGCGCCTCGGTCGCGAGATCGCCGGCGGCGGTGCCGAGCGCGAAGGTGAACAGGATGGCGCCCCAGTAGAACAGCTCGCGCCGCGTGGTGGTGATGCTGTGGATCGACAGCGTGCGCTCGACCGCGTACCAGGCGGCGAACACCACGGCCAGGATCACCGCGAAGGCGGCGGTGCTGGAATACAGGCTGATCCCCAGCCGGTCGGTCAGCGCGTCGGTGATCTGGGTGCCGACCACGCTGACCAGCACGACGGTCAGCCAGTAGACCCAGGGCACGTAGCGCCAGGACCGCAACTGCACGAGCAGCACCGCGACCAGCAACGCCGCCATGATCCCGCCGGTCATCGCGGTGCCGAGACCCACATGCACGGCGAGGTAGTCGGCCCCGGTCTCGCCCACCGTGGTCGCCATGATCTTGATCGCCCAGAAGGCGAGCGTCACCTCGGGCACCTTGTTGAGCATCCCGCGCAATCGGGGATCGACCTGGAACGCCATCGCTTCGTCCTCGTCAGTGCTGCATCGGGGGGCACCATGACGGGACGGCGATTGCGCGGGGTTGGACCGCGGGTTGGGAAACCCCAACCTCGCGGGTTGCGGTCTCCTAGCCGCGCGACAGGCGCGGGTTGCGGCGCCAGAGCTCCTCGCTGAGCACCGTGGCGAAGCCGAGCCACAGCAGCAGCGGCACGGTCATCGCCGCCGCCGGCTCGTCCACGTCGCGGGCCGCGAACGCCAGGCCGGCGGCGCTGGCCAGCATGGCGCCGGACGCCGCCGTGCTCGACGCCAGCCGCTTGCGCCCGAAGAACAGCCAGGGATAGCCCGCGAGGCCGGCCAGGGTGAGCCCCCAGCAGCCCAGGGCGACGCTGCGCGCGTCCTGTCGCCGAGCCCGCAGCAGCCGGTAGCCGGTGGCGGCCAGCAACGTCTCCAGCACACCCCAGGCGGCGCCGATCAGCGGGCCGGGCGGCGTGTAGCCGGGCTTGCGCAGCATGGCGTACCAGGCGGCGGTGGACGGGCGTTGCGGCCCGTTGCGGGCACCGGCCATCGCCGCCGCCAGCACCGCGCTCCCTGCCACCAAGGCGGATGTGTTCCTGTCCATGCGCTAATCGTCCTCCGGTGAGCTGCGGGGGGTGAACAGGCCGGACGGCGCCGGAGTTGCCGAGAGCGCCGCCTCCACGCGCGGCCACTGCTCCGGGCGCGGGATGCCGAAGCGCAGCCGCCCCGGCCGGTCGGGAAAGCGCCGGACGAACACCCCGGCCCCGCCCAGCCGCTCGAACAGCCTGTCTGGCGCTTCCACAAGCCGGAACAGCCGGGTGC
>CAXTVL010000017.1:0-17917 GCA_964247515.1 uncultured Acetobacteraceae bacterium
CGCCGGGCGGCGGGCGCCCCCCACCCACGCACGCCCGCACCCGCAGGCGGGCCGCCCGCTCGACGGCGGCCTCGACGGCGGCGAGCAGAGCCCCCACGTCCTCGCCCAGCAGGCGCGCCACCACCGCCAGCACGCCGGCCCCGTTTTGCATCGCCGCCATCTGGTACCAGCGTCCCGGCAGCGCGTGGCAGAACGCGTGCACCATGCGCTGCGGTGCCGGCCGGTGCGCGTTGGCCGCCACGAACATCTGCGCCGAGGTGCCGAGCGCGATGTAGGCCTGGCCGTCCTCGACCGTGCCGATCCCGACGCCGCCCACCGGCGTGTCGCCACCGCCACCGGCCACCACCACCCTGCCCACGCAGCCCCAACGCCGCGCCAATTCGGGCCGCAGCACGCCGCTGGCGGAACCGCTCTGGAGCAGTTGCGGCAGCCAGGCACGGTCGATGCCGACCAGCGCGACGGCGCGGTCGCTCCAGTCGCGCAGCCCCTGGTCGAACAGCCAAGTCCCGGCGGCGTCCGAGGCGTCGGTGGCGCGCTCGCCGGTGAGGCGCAGGCGGAGGAAATCCTTGGTGAGCAGGATGTGTCGGGTGCGCGCCACAGTGGCGGGCTCGTGGCGCGCCAGCCAAGCCAGCTTCGGCGCGGTCAGGCCCGCCATGGCTGGCACGCCGAGTTCGCGCACAAGCTCGTCGCCGGCCCGCTTCAGCGCCTCGGCCTCGGCGTGAGCGCGGCCATCGTTCCACAGCATCGCCGGGCGCACCGGGCGGTCCGCGGCGTCCAGTAAGACCGCCGCGTGCATCTGCCCGGCGAGTCCGATCGCCCCAAGCCGCGCCATCGCCGCCGGCGCCTGCCCGGCAAGCCTATCGAGCGCCGCGATGGCCGCATCCCACCAGCCCTCGACGTCCTGCTCCGAGGCCAGCGGCGCCGGGTGCGCGGTGGGCAACGCCACCTCGGCCGATGCCAGCACCGCCTCGCCGGGATCGAGCAGCAGCGCCTTGACCGCGGAGGTGCCGATGTCGAGGCCGACCACGCAGGTCATGCGGATGGCTACTTGGTGCCGAACAGCCGGTCGCCGGCGTCGCCCAAGCCGGGACGGATGTAGCCGTGCTCGTCCAGTTCGCGGTCGATTGCGCACACATAGGTCGCGACGTCGGGATGGGCGTCCGACAGGGCCGCGATGCCCTCGGGCGCCGCGATCAGGGCGGCGAAGCGGATCTGCGTGGCGCCGGCTTCCTTCAGCCGCGTCACCGCCGCTGCCGCCGAGTGCCCGGTCGCCAGCATCGGGTCCACCAGCACCACCAACCGCTCGGACACGTCCTCGGGCAGCTTGAGATAGTACTGCACCGCTTCCAGCGTGGCCGGGTTGCGGTACAGGCCGATGTGTCCGACCCGCGCCGAGGGCACCAGGTCGAGCATCCCTTCCAGGATGCCGGAACCGGCGCGCAAGATCGAGACGAAGCACAGCTTCTTGCCGGCCAGCGTCGGCGCCATCATCGGCTCCAGCGGCGTCTCGACCGGCACCATCTCGACCGGCAGGCCGCGCGTCACCTCGTAGCACATCAGCAGGCTGATCTCGCGCGCCAGGCGGCGGAAGCCCGCGGTCGAGGTGTCGCGGTCGCGCAACAGCGACAGCTTGTGCTGGATCAACGGGTGGTCCAGCACGGTCACGTTGCGCACCATCGTCCTGTCCTTGCCGGTTCGGCGTCGTCGCAGTGCTTAAGATTTGGGGCAGTGCTCAAGGTTGGGCGCTGTCTACGATCGGGCGGGCGGGCCGTCCAGCGTCGCCAGCACCTCGCGCGCCGCCGCCTGCGACGGCGTGCCGGCGGACACCCGCAGGCTGGCCATGACGCCATGGAACGCCATGCGCTGCGCCAGCGCCACTTCGGGATCACGCACCAGCGCTTCGACGGTGGAAGCCAGGCGCTGCGGCGTGCAGTGCTCCTGCAGCAGCTCCGGCACCACCGCCTGACCGGCCAGCAGGTTGACCATGGCGACGTGCGGCACCCGGATCAGCCGCCGGACGAGGGCGGCGCTGACACGGTTGACCCGGTAGGTCACGGCCATCGGCACGCCGGCCAACGCCAGCTCCAGCGTCGAGGTGCCGGACTTGGTGAGGGCGGCACTGGCCGCGGCGTAGGCGTCGTGCTTGTCCTGCGTCTCGGTCACGATCACCGGCGGCACCGGCCAATCCCGCGCGGCGCGGCGCACCGTCGCCGCCACCGCGTCCGCGGTCGGCACCACCGCGACCAAGCCGGGCAGGCGGCTGGCGAGCAACCCGAGCGCCTGCCCGAACACCGGCAGCAGGCGCGGCGCCTCGCTGCGCCGGCTGCCCGGCATCAGCACCAGCACCGGCTGCTCCGGCGCGAGCCCATGCGCGGCACGGAAACGGCCGGCATCGCCCTGGTCGGCGCCGCTCTCCAGCACCGGATGGCCGACGAACGTCGCCGGCAGGCCGTGCCTGGCGAAGAACGCGACCTCGAACGGCAGCAGGCACAGCAGCTTGTCCCAGTGGCCGGGAAAGCTGCGGACGCGGTGCTCGCGCCAGGCCCACACCTGGGGCGCGACGTAGTGGACGCGCTTGATGCCGTGGCCGCGCACCCGGCGCATCAGCCGCAGCATGAAGCCGGGGCTGTCGATGGTGACCAGCACCGCCGGCTTGCGCGCCAGCACGTCGGCGGTCAGCAGCCGCAGCAGCTCGCGCAGCCGGCGCACCCGTGGCAGCACCTCGAACAGCCCCATCACCGCCAGCTCGTGCATCGGGAACAGGCTGTCGAGGCCCTGCGCCGCCATCAGCGGACCGCCCACGCCGGCGAAATCGAGCTCGGGACGGGCTTGCCGCAGCGCCTGCATCAACCGCGCGCCGAGCACGTCGCCGCTGTGCTCGCCGGCCACCAGGTAGATCAGCGTCACGCCAAATCGAACACGGGGCAGGGTGGGGGCGTAACCGGCCAGCGGGCATGGTTGAACACCGCCCCGGTCTCGCGCACCGCCGCGATCCGGGCCGGGTCGAGATCGGCGTAGACCCACTGCGCCGCGTCGAGCGCCCCACGCGCGATCACCCCGTCCTCCGGGAAGCCGCGGTCGACCGGGCCGTAGACCGCCGCGTAACCGCGGTTGGCGTCGAGCGCCGCCAACCCGGGTGCGGCGCCCACGGTCGGCGTCATGGCGACGAAGCACTGGTTCTCCATCGCCCGCGCCCGCGCCGCGAGCCGCACCCGGTTGAAGCCGTGCAGCGTGTCGGTGCAGCTCGGCGCCAGGACCAGCCACGCGCCGGCCTCGACCTGAGCGCGCACCAAGCCGGGGAACTCGCAGTCGAAGCAGATGGCGATGCCGATGCGGCCCCAGGGTGTCGCGAACACGCCTGGGGGCGCGCCGGGCGAGACCCCCCATTGCTCGGCCTCGAAGCGGGTCATGACGTGCTTGTCCTGGAGCGCCACCCTGCCATTGGCGGCGATCAGCGGCGCGCGGTTGCGCACCTGGCCGGCCTCCGCGAACGGCAGCGTGCCCGGCAACAGGAACACGTCATGCCTCCGCGCCACATCGCGCGCCGCCTCCAGTGCGGCCGGTGCCAGCGCCACCGCGCGGGCCAGCTCAGCCACCGCGCCCGGCACGTCGCCGGCCGCCATCTCCATCGGCGCGTATTCCGGCATGACCAGCAGTTGCGCTCCGTGCGCCACCGCCTCGGCCACCGCGGCATCGAGCCGGGCCACCCAGGCGTCGAGGCCCGGCGTTGCGCAGACCTGCCATTGCAGCAACCCGAGGCGAAGGCTCATCGCAGCGCCTTGGCCCAGAAATCGAGCGTGTTGAGCGACTTGTCCTGACCTCCGATCTCCCGCCATCGCATCGTGCAGGCGACGCCTGGCAGCGGCGCATAGCCACGCTTGCGCCAGAACGCGTCGAGCGAGCGCGTGTCGGGCGGGCGGCGCGGGTCGTCGGGGGCGCGGCGGACGGCGCAGAAGCAGGCGAACTCCGCGTCAGACACGCGCCGCGCGTGCGTCTCGCGCTCGGCGAAGAAGGCGACGCCGACGCCCCGGCCCCGATACTGCGGCAGCAGCACGCTCTCGCCGAAGTAGAAGTAACGCTCGGCCGCCAGGCGTTGTTGCGAGAACGGAGCTGTGATGTTGGCGTCCTCGTCGGACAGTGGCTGGCAGGTGGAGCAGCCCACCGCGACGTCGCCGTCGAATGCCATGACCATCGCCGCGTGCGGGCTGCGCGCGTAATGGTTGTAGGCGCCATCGGTTTCCGGCTTGCCGTCGTAGAGGTACGGCCAGCCACGGAACACCAGCGTGCGCAGCCGCGCCAAGTCGGCGAAATACGGCGTCATCGCGGCCCCGGCGAAGGTCTCGACGCGGACCGTCACCCGGACACGCCATACAGCCGTTCGGGCGACACCAGCGGGGCCGCGATCTCGACCAGCGCGCCGTCGCGGGCCGCGCGGAAGAAGCAGTCGCGGCGTCCGGTGTGGCAAGCCACTCCCGCCTGATCCACCAGCAGCAGCACCGCGTCGCCGTCGCAGTCGAGCCGCAGCTCGACCAGGCGCTGCACCTGGCCCGAGATCTCGCCCTTGCGCCACAGGCGCCGGCGGCTGCGGCTGAAATACACCGCTTGGCCGGTGGCCAGCGTCTCCGTGACGGCAGCGCGGTCCATCCAGGCCAGCATCAACACCTCGCCGGTGTCGTGCTGCTGCGCCACCGCCGGCACCAGCCCGGCGGCGTCGAACGCGATCGCGTCCAACGCGCTCATGCGGCGGCGAGGCGTTGGAACCCGGCCTCCAGGTCCGCGATCAGGTCGGGCACGTCCTCCAGCCCGATATGCAGGCGGACCATCTGGCCGCCAAACTCGCCGGTGCCGGCGGAGCGAGTCACCGACCCGGTGGTCGGCAGCACCAGACTCTCGAAGCCGCCCCAGGAGGCGCCAATGCCGAACAGCTCCAGCCCCTCGACCATCGCCGCCACCGCGCCGAACTCGAACTGTGGCTGCAACACGATGCCGAACAGGCTGCAGGCGCCGCTGAAGTCGCGCTCCCAGAACTCGTGGCCCGGGCAGGAGGGCAGCGCCGGGTGCAGCACCCGCGCCACCTCGGGCCGCCCGGCCAGCCAGCGTGCCACTTCAAGGCCCGACCGCATCTGCCGCTCCAGGCGCACGCCCATGCTGCGCGCGCCGCGCAGGGCGAGCCAGCAATCATCCGGGCTGGCGTACTGGCCTAGCGCCAGCGCCGTCATCCGCACCCGCTCCCAGGTGGCGGCTGCGTTGGTGGTGATGCCACCCAGCAGCACGTCGGAGTGGCCGGCGACGTATTTGGTCAGCGCCTGGATCGACACGTCGACGCCGTGCCGGAACGGTTGGAAAAAATGCGCGCCCCAGGTGTTGTCCATGATCGTCACGGCACCGTGGGCCTTCGCCGCCGCCGCCAGCCCAGGCACGTCCTGCACCTCGAAGCTGTGGCTGCCGGGGCTTTCCAAGTAGAGCACGCGGGTCTGCGCGCGCATCAGCGGCGCGAGGCCGGCGGCATCGACGCAGGGGTCGTAGTAGGTCGTCTCCACGCCCATGCGGACCAGCATGGTGTCGCAGAAGGTGCGGGTCGGGCCGTAGACGCTGTCGGGCACGAGCAGGTGGTCGCCCGAACCGAGATAGGCCAGCAGCGGCGTCGTCACCGCGGCGAGGCCGGAACTCACGATCTGGCAGCGCGTGCCGCCCTCGATGCCGGCCACCACGTCCTCCAGCATGTGATGCGTGGGGCCGCCCAGCGTGCCGTAGATGAGCGCCTGTTCAAGCCGCTGGCTGTTGCCGGCATGGCGCACCGCGAGCGTCGGGTACAGCACCGTCGAGCCGCGATGCACCGCGGGATTGACGAAGCCGTGGACGCGCGGGCCGGCGCGCCCGGCGTGCGACAGCCTGGTGTTCAGGCCACGCGGGCGGGGCGAGGCGTCGTCGGGCATGGGTCAGGCCTCCACGGGCGTGTCGGGGCGGCCGCCCCATTCGGTCCAGCTGCCATCGTAGACCGCGCCTTCCGGCAGTCCAGCCATCGCCATCGCCAGCGTCAGCACGCAGGCGGTGACGCCGGAGCCGCAGCTCGTCACCACCGGCCGGCTGCCGTCGACGCCGGACGCGAGCAGGCGGGCGCGGAGCTGGTCGGGAGGCAGCAGGGTGCCGGCCGGCGTGAGCAGTTCGGTGAACGGCAGGTTGGCGGCCCCGGGAATGTGGCCGCCACGCACCCCCGGCCTTTGCTCCGGGACACTGGCGTCGAACCGGCCGATGGCGCGGGCGTCGAGCACCAGTTCCGTGCGGCTGTGCAGGTTGTCCAGCAAGTCGCCGATGCCGCGCAGCCGGCCCGCGCGCAGCTCCGGGCGGAACGTCGCGGCGGCGACGGGTCGTGCCGCCCCGTGCTCTATCTCGCCGTCCCAGGCGGGCAAGCCGCCGTCGAGCACCGAGGCGCGCTCATGCCCGAACAGGCGCAGCAGCCACCACGCCCGTGCCGCCGAGAACAGGCCGCGCTGGTCGTAGCAGACGACGAGGCTGTGCCCGCCGATACCCAGCGCCCCCGCCAGCTTGGCGAACCGACCGGCGGCGGGGACCATGTGCGGCAGGTCGGTGTCGGGATCGGCGAAGGCGTTGATGTCGAAGAACCGTGCTGTCGGGATGTGGCCGGCCTCGAACTCCGCCTCGGCGTCGCGGCCCTCGTGGGGCAGGAACAGCGTCGCGTCCAGCACAACCAGGCCAGGATCGCCGAGATGCGCCCGCAGCCAGGCGGCGTCGACCAATGGGCCGGTCATGCCCGTTCGACCACGATGCGGCGGTTCTGCCGGCCTTTGTTCTCGATCTTGGCCACGCGCACCGGCCCGATCTCGCTGGTGCGCGCCACATGCGTGCCGCCGCACGGCTGCAGGTCCACGTCGCCGATCCGCACCAGCCGCAACCGCCCGGTGCCGCGCGGCGGCTGCACCGACAGCGTGCGCACCAGGCCGGGGCTGCTGTCGAGCACAGACTCGTCGACCCACTCGACGCTGACTGGATGGTCCGCCTCGATCAGTGCGTTCAGCCTGGCCTCCAATGCGTCCTTGGCCGGGGCTTCGGCCAGGTCGAAGTCGAGGCGCGAGTGCTGCGGCCCGATCTGCCCGCCGGTGACGGGGGCGCCAGGAAGGGCGGCGCAGAGCAGGTGCAGCGTGGTGTGCATCCGCATGATGGCGTGCCGGTGCGCCCAGTCGAGCGTCGCCGTCACTGTCGTACCCGCGGGCGGCAGAACCGCCCCCGGCAACGGGACGTGCAGCACGTCCTTGTTGGCGTCCAGCATCGTGTCGGCGACCAGTGTCTCGCCGCCTGGCCAGAGCAGCGCGCCGGTGTCGCCCGGCTGGCCGCCGGCGCGGGCGTAGAACACGGTGCGGTCGAGCACGACCCCGGCCGCGTCACTCGCCAAAACCGTCGCTTCGACCTCGCGCCGCGCCGGATCGTCGTAGTGCAGCCGTTCGGTCACGCTCAGTAGACCACCACGCTGCGGATGCTCTCGCCGCGGGTCATCAGGTCGAAGCCCTCGTTGATGCGCTCCAGCGGCAGCACGTGGGTAATGAGGTCGTCGATGTTGATCTTCTTGTCCATGTACCAGTCGACGATCTTCGGCACGTCGGTGCGGCCACGGGCGCCGCCGAAAGCCGAGCCGATCCAGCGCCGGCCGGTGACGAGCTGGAAAGGCCGGGTGCCGATCTCCTGCCCGGCGGCGGCGACGCCGATGATGGTGGACACGCCCCAGCCCTTGTGCGCGCATTCAAGCGCTTGGCGCATCAGCGTCGGGTTGCCGACGCACTCGAAGCTGAAATCGGCGCCGCCCCGGGTCAGCTCGACCAAATGGCCCACGATGTCGCCGCTCACGTCCTTCGGGTTGACGAAGTGGGTGAGGCCGAACTTGCGCGCCAGCTCCTCGCGGGCCGGGTTCAGGTCGACGCCCACGATCATGTCGGCGCCCGCCATGCGCGCACCCTGCACGACGTTGAGCCCGATGCCGCCAAGGCCGAACACCACGACGGTCGAGCCCACTTCGACCTTGGCGGTGAACAGCACCGCGCCGATCCCGGTGGTGACGCCGCAGCCGATGTAGCAAATCTTCTCGAACGGGGCGTCGGCGCGCACCTTCGCCAGCGCGATCTCCGGCACCACGGTGAAGTTGGCGAAGGTCGAGCAGCCCATGTAGTGCAGCAAAGGCTTGCCGCCCATCGAGAACCGGCTGGTGCCGTCGGGCATCAGGCCGCGCCCCTGGGTGATCCTGATCTTCTGGCAAAGATTGGTCTTGCGGCTAAGGCAATACTCGCACTCGCGGCACTCGGGCGTGTACAGCGGGATCACGTGGTCGCCCGGCTTCAGCGAGCTGACGCCCGGCCCGACTTCCACCACCACGCCGGCGCCCTCATGGCCCAGTATGGTCGGGAACAATCCCTCGGGATCGGCCCCGGACAGCGTGTACTTGTCGGTGTGGCAGATGCCGGTGGCCTTGATCTCGACCAGCACCTCGCCTTCGCGCGGACCTTCGAGCTGGACCGTCTCGATGCTGAGCGGCTCGCCCGCCGCCATCGCCACCGCCGCGCGTACGTCCATAGGGACCCTCCTGCTGCTTCGGACACCCTACTCCGAATCGGCGGTGATCAGGCAACGGGCCGAACGTTGTCGGGGACGATGCGCTGCGAATGGGTAAACACCTCGAACCCGTCGGCGCGCGCGATGCCGACCAGCGTCAGGCCGGCGGCGTCGGCGAGGCGGACCGCGTGCGCGGTGGGCGCCGAGATCGCCACCAGCACGCCAGCGCCCAGCACGCACGCCTTCTGCACCATCTCGATGGAGACGCGGCTGCTGAGCAGCAGCAGGCAGGCGCTGGCGTCGTCGTCGCCGGCGCGCGCGGTGGCGCCCACCAGTTTGTCGAGCGCGTTGTGCCGGCCGACATCCTCGCGGACGTGCAGCAGGCCGCGCGACGGGTGCCATAACGCGGCGGCGTGGACGGCGCGGGTCTCGGCGCCAAGCGGCTGCCGCTCCTCCATCGCCCGTTGCGCCACAGCGATCGCGGCCGGAGTGAACACCGCGCCGCCTGCCACCCGACGCGGTGGGCGCACCGCCTCGCGCAGGCTATCGATGCCGCATAGGCCACACCCGGTTGGACCGGCTAGGCGTCGCCGCCGTGCCCGCGTCGCCTCCAGCCGATCCGCCGCCAGCCACATGCGCAATTCGGCGCCACCCTCGGCGCCAACGATCTCCAGTTCCTCGATCTGCGCCGGATGCTCGACGATGCCTTCGGTCAGGCTGAAGCCGACCGCGAAATCCTCCAAGTCGCCCGGCGTTCCCATCATCACCGCGTGCGTCTCGCGGTTGTAGGTCAGCGCCAGCGCGGTCTCCTCTGGAAGCTGGCGATCACGCGGCGGCGCCCGCCCGCCATGACGGAACACCGCCGCGCGGGCCGGCACCGCCGGTTGCATGGTCAGTCGGCGGCCTCGGCCGGCACCCGGCGGCGGCTCAGCTCGCTGTGCCGCTCGTATTCCTCCTGCCACCGCGTCGGGCCGTTCGAGGGCGTCACCTGCACCGCCGTCACCTTGTACTCGGGGCAGTTGGTGGCCCAGTCGGAGTGCTCGGTGGTGATGACGTTGGCCTGCGTCACCGGATGGTGGAACGTGGTGTAGACCACGCCAGGTGCCACCCGCTCGGTGATCAGCGCCCGCAGCGAGGTCTCGCCGGCGCGGCTGGCGAGCCGCACCCAGTCGCCGTCGCGGATGCCGCGGAACTCGGCGTCGTGCGGGTGGACCTCCAGCCGGTCCTCCTTGTGCCACTCGACGTTGGCGGTGCGCCTGGTCTGCGCGCCGACGTTGTATTGGCTCAGGATGCGGCCGGTGGTCAGCAGCAGCGGGTAACGGCGGTTCGACCGCTCCTCGGTCGGCACGTATTCCGTCACCATGAACTTGCCCGAGCCACGCACGAAATGGTCGATGTGCATGATCGGCGTGCCCTCGGGCGCCGCCTCGTTGCACGGCCACTGGATCGAGCCGAGTTCATCGAGCCGCGCATACGACACGCCGGCGAAACTCGGCGTCAGCGCCGCGATCTCGTCCATGATCGCCGCCGGGTCGGCATAGTCCATCGCGACGCCCAGCGCCTGGCCGAGCTTCACGGTGACTTCCCAGTCGGCCAGGCCGGCGCGGGGCGACATGACGCGGCGGATGCGCTGGATGCGGCGCTCGGCGTTGGTGAAGGTGCCGTCGCGTTCCAGGAAGGTCGAGCCGGGCAGGAACACGTGCGCGTAGTCCGCGGTCTCGTTCAGGAACAGGTCCTGCACCACGACGCACTGCATGGCGCGCAGGCCGGCGGTGACGTGCTGGGTGTCCGGGTCGGACTGCACGATGTCCTCGCCTTGCACGTAGAGGCCGAGGAACGTGCCCTCGACCGCGGCGTCGAGCATGTTGGGGATGCGCAGGCCCGGCTCGCGCTCCAGCTTGGCGCCCCAGGACAGCTCGAACGAGTGCCGCGCCGCGTCGTCGGAGATGTGGCGGTAGCCCGGCATCTCGTGCGGGAAGCTGCCCATGTCGCAGGCGCCCTGGACGTTGTTCTGACCGCGCAGCGGGTTCACGCCGACACCTGGCCGGCCGATGTTGCCGGTCGCCATGGCGAGGTTGGCGATGGCGATGACCGTCGTGGTGCCCTGGCTGTGCTCGGTGACGCCGAGGCCGTAATAGATCGCGCCGTTGCCGCCGGTCGCGAACACCCGCGCCGCGCCGCGCAGATCCTCGGCCGGCACACCGCAGACCTCGGCGACCGCCTCCGGGCTGTTGTGCGGCTCGGCCACGAACGCGGCCCAGTCGTTGAACGCCGCCATGTCGCACTGCGCGCGCACGAACGCCTCGTCGACCAGGCCTTCGGTCACGATGACATGCGCCAGCGCGTTCAGCACCGCGACGTTGGTGCCGGGCTGCAACGGCAAGTGGTACTGCGCCTCGACATGCGGCGAGCGCACGATGTCGGTGCGGCGCGGGTCGACCACGATCAGCTTGGCACCCTGGCGCAGCCGCTGCTTCATGCGCGAGGCGAACACCGGATGCCCGTCGGTCGGGTTGGCGCCGATGATGAGCACCACGTCGGTGTGCTCGATGCTGTCGAAATCCTGCGTGCCGGCCGAGGTGCCGAAGGTGGCGCTGAGGCCGTAGCCGGTCGGCGAGTGGCAGACGCGGGCGCAGGTGTCGATGTTGTTGTTGCCGAACCCGGCGCGCACCAGCTTCTGCACCAGGTAGGTCTCCTCGTTGGTGCAGCGCGACGAACTGATGCCGCCCACCGAGCCCGGCCCGTGCTCGGCCTGGATGCGGCGGAACTCGCCGGCGGCGTAGCTGATCGCCTCGTCCCAGGAGACTTCGCGCCACGGGTCGGTGATCTTGGCGCGGATCATCGGCGATAGCTGGCGGTCGCGATGGGTGGCGTAGCCCCAGGCGAAGCGGCCCTTGACGCAGCTATGGCCGTGGTTGGCCTTGCCGTCCTTCCACGGCACCATGCGCACCACTTCCTCGCCGCGCATCTCGGCCTTGAACGAGCAGCCGACGCCGCAATAGGCGCAGGTGGTGACGACCGAGTGCTCGGGCGTGCCGATCTCGATGACCGACTTCTCCATCAGCGTCGCCGTCGGGCAGGCCTGCACGCAGGCGCCGCAGCTCACGCACTCGCTGCCCATGAACAGCTCGCCGGCGCCGGCGGCGACACGGCTGTCGAAGCCGCGTCCGGCGATGGTCAGCGCGAAGGTGCCCTGCACCTCCTCGCACGCGCGCACGCAGCGCGAGCACACGATGCACTTCGATGGATCGTACTGGAAATACGGGTTGGTGACGTCCTTGGCGTCGTCCAAATGGTTGGCGCCCTTGGTGCCGTAACGCACGTGGCGGAGGCCGACCGCGCCGGCCATGTCCTGCAACTCGCAGTCGCCGTTGGCCGCACAGGTCAGGCAGTCGAGCGGGTGGTCGGAGATGTACAGCTCCATCACACCCTTGCGGATCTGCTTCAGCCGCTCGGTCTGGGTTCGCACCACCATGCCGGCCGCGACCGGCGTGGTGCAGGAGGCGGGCGTGCCGTTGCGGCCCTCGACCTCGACCAGGCACAGCCGGCAACTGCCGAAGCTGTTCAGGTTGTCCGACGCGCAGAGCTTGGGGATCTCGGTGCCCATGGTCATCGCCGCGCGCATGATGGAGGTGCCCTCGGGCACCTGCACCGGGGCGCCGTCGATCACCACATCGACCAGTTTCCCTTCGACCGCCGGAGTGCCGTAATCGATTTCCTGGATCAGCGACATCGGGATCTCCTTATTCGGCGGCGACGCGCAGAGACGGCGTGTCGAAGTCTTCGGGAAAGTGGGTCAGGGCGCTCAGCACGGGGTAGGGCGCGAAGCCGCCCAGCGCGCACAGCGAGCCGAGCTTCATGGTTTGGCACAAATCGATCAGCAGCGCCCGGTTGGCGGCCACGTTCTCGCCGCGCATGATGCGCTCGATCACCTCGACGCCGCGGGTCGAGCCGATGCGGCAGGGCGTGCATTTGCCGCAGCTCTCGATGGCGCAGAACTCCATCGCGAAGCGCGCCTGCTGGGCCATGTCCACGGTGTCGTCGAACACCACGATGCCGCCATGCCCGATCAGGCCGTCGCGGGCCGCGAACGCCTCGTAGTCGAACGGGGTGTCGAACAGCGCGCGCGGGAAATAGGCGCCGAGCGGGCCGCCGACCTGCACCGCACGCACCGGCCGGCCGCTGCGGGTGCCGCCGCCCACCTCGTCCACCAGTTCGCCAAGGGTGATCCCGAACGCAACCTCGAACAGGCCGCCATGCTTGACGTTGCCGGCCAACTGGATCGGCATGGTGCCGCGCGAGCGCCCGAGGCCGACGTCGCGGTACTTGGCGGCACCGTCGGCCAGGATGACCGGCACCGAGGCCAGCGAGACCACGTTGTTGATGACGGTGGGCTTGCCGAACAAGCCCTGGTGCGCCGGCAGCGGCGGCTTGGCGCGCACCTGGCCGCGCTTGCCCTCGATGCTCTCCAGCAGCGCCGTCTCCTCGCCACAGACGTAGGAGCCGGCGCCGACGCGCACCTCCATGTCGAACCCCTCGCGCAACATGCCCTCGGCGCGCGCCGTTGCGATGGCGTGGCGCAACGTCTCGATGGCGTGCGGGTATTCCGAGCGGAGATAGATGTAGCCGTAGGTGGCCCCGGTCGCGAGGCCGGCGATGGCCATGCCCTCGATCAGGCAGAACGGGTCGCCTTCCATCACCATGCGGTCGGAGAACGTGCCGCTGTCGCCCTCGTCGGCGTTGCAGACGATGTACTTGACCGGGCCGGGTGCGGCGGCCACGGTCTTCCACTTGATGCCGGTCGGGAACCCGGCGCCACCGCGGCCGCGCAGGCCCGACTGCACCACCTCGTCCACAATCGTCGCCGGCCCGATCTCGCGCGCCCGCGCCAGCCCGGCGCCTCCGCCATGGGCCACGTAGTCGGCGTAAGAGCGGGGATCGGTCAGGCCGCAGCGCGCGAAGGTGAAGCGTGTCTGGCGGGCAAGGAACGGCACCTCGTCCGGTCGACCGATCCGCAGCCGATGCTCGCCTCCGGCCAGCAGACCGGCCTCCAGTAGTTCCGCCACATCCTCGGCCGCCACCGGACCGTAGGCGATGCGGCCCGAACTGGTCGCGACCTCGATCATCGGTTCCAGCCACAGCATCCCGCGCGAGCCGTTGCGCACGATCTCGACCCCGCGCTGCCGCAGCGCCTCGGCGACCTCGTCGGCTCCCAGCGCCACGGCGGCCGCATCGCACGGCACATACACCGTCATGCCATCGCTCCGAGCAGCCGGTCCATCTTCGCGGGATCGAGCCGGGCGACCACTCTGCCGTCGAGCATCGCATTGGGACCGACCGCGCACAGGCCCAGGCAATAGACCGCCTGCAACGTCACCCGCCCGTCCGGCGTGGTCTGGCCGAGCGCGATGCCGAGGCGGTCCTGCACATGGCTCGCGAGGTCACGGCAGCCATTGGCCTGGCATGCCTCTGCCTGGCACAGTCTGACCTCGTGCCGGCCGGACGGCAGGCGATGGTAATCGTGATAGAAGGTCACGACACCGTGGACCTCGGCGCGCGACAGGTTCAGGGCCTGGGCCACCAACGGCACCGCCTCCGCCGGAACGCAGCCGAACTCGTCTTGCAACTCGTGCAACAGCGGCAGCATGGCTCCGGCCACGCCGGTATGGCGTCGGATGATCTGCGCCGCGCGAAACTCGTTGAACTCGGTGGCTTGTGCCATTCTTACCCCACAACGCGGTACTTGCAGCATTGTGGTGCCTGTTCAATCCCGCCAGCAGGATCGGGCGATCAGGATTTCCGATCGAGCGCCCCGGCCAGGGCGATCAGCGCCGCCGCCAACGCACCCATCGGCTCGCGGTGCGGCACCACCAGGCCCACGGTGTTGACCAGCGTGGGCGAAGTCAGTGGGATCGCCCGCAAGCCGACGGCGAGGCCGATCGTCTCCAGCCATTGATCGGGCAATATGCTGGCCCACTGCCCGGTGCGCAGGTGCGCCAGCAGCGTCAGCATGGAGTCCGACGCCAACGGCACCCGTGCCGCGACGCCCGCCGCCGCCAGCGCCTCGTCGATGATTCGCCGGTTCTGCATGTCGGGGGTCAGCAGGCACAGCCGCACCCCCGCCAGTTCGGCCCAATCGATGGATTCCCGGCCAGCCAGCGGGTCGGAGGCGGCGCACACCAGCCGGAACCGTTCCTGGAACAGCGGCACGGCGGTGACGCGGCGCAGCCGGTCGTGGTCGAGATAGGTGATGCCGGCGTCCACCTCCAGGTTGTCCAGCATCGCCAGCACCTCGTCGGAGGTGCGGCTCACGATGCTGATCTCGACCTCTGGGTGGCGCTCGGCGAACGGGGCGGTGAGGCGGGTCAGCAGCGGCATGCTGGTGGGGATCGCGGCGATGCGCAGCCGCCCGGTCAGCGCGCGGCGCAGGCCGGCGACGTCCTGGCGCATGGCGCGCGCGTCGGCCACGATCCGACGCGACCATTCCAGCACGAGCTCGCCCGCCTCGGTGAAGCCGCGGAAACGTGAGCCGCGCTCGACCAGCCGCACCCCGAACGATTCTTCGAGCTGCTTGATCGCGGCCGAGAAGGTCGGCTGCGGCGTGCCGCACGCGGCGGCGGCGCGGCCGAAATGCCGCTCCCGCGCCAGCGCCAGCAGGTATTCCAGCTTGTCGAGCATGGCCGGGAGTCAGGCCGCGAGCTTCTCCTCGGCGTAGCCGGCGACGAAGCGTTCGAGCCGGTCCATCGCCTCGGCCAGCATCTCCGGGCTCTTGGCGTAGCACAGCCGCACCAGCCGCTCGGCGCCACGGCCGAACGAGGTGCCCGGCGCCATGCCGATGCGCGCCTCGCGCACCGCGCGCTTGCAGAACTGCATCGAGTCGCCCATGCCCTCGACCTCGAACATGGCGTAGAAGCTACCGCTGCCGGGGATGTTGCGCACGCGCGGCATCTGGCCCAGGCGGCGGTAGACGATCTCGCGCGCGACGCGGCAGCGCTCGACCAGCATCGCCACCGTGTCCTCGCCCTGGGTCAGCGCCGCGATGCCGGCGTGCTGCATGAATTCGAGGCCGCCGCTGGTGTTGAACTGCAGCAGCTTCTCGAACGCGGCGGTGCAGCCGGCCGGGTAGGTGAGCCAGCCCATGCGCCAGCCGGTCATCGCCCACGACTTGCTGAAGCTGTTGACGATGAACACAGGGTCCTCCGGCCGCGCGATCTGGTGGAAGCTGAACGCCACCGGGCGGTCGTAGACGATGCGGTGGTAGACCTCGTCGGCCAGGATCGCGATCCCCCGGCCGCGGCAGAATTCGAGCAGCGCCTGCGCCTCGTCCTCGGTGATCTGCCAGCCGGTCGGGTTGCCGGGCGAGGCCAGGTAGATGAGCCGGGTGCGGTCGTCGCAAGCGGCGAACAGCTCGGGGAGGCGCAGCGACCAGCCGGCGTTGCCCTGGTGCATCGCCACTTCGCGCACGGCGGCGCCGTTGATCTGCATGGCGCGCATGACGTTGGGCCAGGAGGGCGTCACCGCGATGGCGTTGTCGCCGGGTGCCAGCGTCGCCTGGCAGACCTGCATCACCGCGTTCATGCCGGAATAGGTGAAGGCGATGCGGTCGTCGGCTATCTCCACCGCCCACAGACGGCGGTGGTAGTCGATCAGCGCCTGGCGCAGCGCCGGCAGGCCGCGATTGTGCGAGTAGAAGGTGTTGCCCGCGAACAGCGACTGGCTGGCGGCCTCGCAGATGAAGCGCGGTGTCGGCACGTCGAACTCGCCGGCCCACATCGCCAGCACGTCGGGCACGCCGAAACCCTCGCGGAACACCTCGATGATCGGGCTGTCCTCGAGCTGCTCTATCCCTGGTCGGATCACCGACATCAGATCGCCTCCTCGTTCCAGGTGCGTCCGTCGCGCTCGATCAGCGCGATGGCGGCCGACGGACCCCAGGTGCCGGAGGTGTACGTCCGCGGCCCCTCGCGCGACGCCATCCAGCCGTCGTGGATCGGGTCGATCCAGGCCCACGCCGCCTCGACCTCGTCGCGGCGCATGAACAGCGTCTGGTTGCCGCGCACCACGTCCATCACCAGCCGCTCATAGGCGTCGGGGTTGCGCACGTTGAAGGTGCTGGCGAAGCTCATGTCGAGCGGCACGTATTGCAGCCGCATCCCGCCCGGACCGGGATCCTTGACCATCAGGAACAGCCGCACGCCCTCGTTCGGCTGCAGGCGGATCACCAGCCGGTTGGCCTCGATCGGCCCGGCGTTGCCCCCGAACACCGAATGCGGGATCGGCCGGAACGACACCACGATCTCGGAGACGCGGCCGGCCAGGCGCTTGCCGGTGCGCAGGTAGAACGGCACCCCGGCCCAGCGCCAATTGGCGATCTGCGCCTTGAGCGCCACGAAAGTTTCGGTGTTGCTGCTATCGTCGCCGAGCTCATCGAGGTAGCCCTTCACCGGCCCATCGGCCGATGCGCCGGCGCGGTACTGTCCGCGCACCGTGTTGTCAGCCAGCTTGTCCGGGGTGATCGGCAGCAGTGATTGCAGCACCTTGAGCTTCTCGTCGCGCACGGCGTCGGCGGCGAGCGAGGTGGGCGGCTCCATCGCGGTCAGGCAGAGCAGTTGCAGCAGGTGGTTCTGCGCCATGTCGCGCAGCGCGCCCGCGGTATCGTAGTAGCCGGCGCGGCCCTCGACGCCCAGCGTCTCGGCCACCGTGATCTGCACGTGGTCGATATGGGCCGAGTTCCACACCGGCTCGAACAGCGCGTTGGCGAAGCGCAGCGCCATCAGGTTCTGCACCGTCTCCTTGCCGAGATAGTGGTCGATCCGATAGACGCGGTCTTCGGGGAACACCTCGCCGATGGCGTCGTTGACCTCGCGCGCCGAGTCCAGGCTCTTGCCGATCGGCTTCTCGACCACGACGCGGCTGTTCACGGTGGCCAGCTTGTGCTGGCCGAGCTGGTGGCAGATCGGGCCGAACAGGTCCGGGCTGGTGGCGAGGTAGAACACCCGCACCCGATCGCCGTCGGCGTCCAGCACTCGGGCCAGCTCGTCCCAGCCGTCCTGGCCGCCGGTGGCGTCGATCGAGATGTACGACAGGCGGGCGAGGAAGCGGTCGATGTCGGCCTTCTTGCGGTCCGGCTGCTTGACGTGCTCGTGCAGCGACTGGCGCGCCGTCTCGCGGAAGCCGTCGTCGCCGAGCGGGCGGCGGGAGGCGCCGATGACGCGGCACTCGGGCGGAATCTGGCCGGCGAGGTCGCGGAAGTAGAGTGCCGGGATCAGCTTGCGTACGGCGAGGTCGCCGCTGGCCCCGAAGATGACGAGGTCGAACGGCTCGACCGCGATGACACGCGCAACCATGGCGGCTCCAG
>CAXTVL010000018.1:0-17623 GCA_964247515.1 uncultured Acetobacteraceae bacterium
GGCTGGTGCGGGGGCCATCTGCCCGGGGTGGGGGTGGGGGGCCTGCCTGGCGCGCGCGAAGGCGGGGTTGATGGCGGCGTAGAGCTCCCGCGTCGGGTCGTACGACACGTTCAGCAGCGTGGCCTGCGCCCGCGCCCCGGCGAGCGGAGCCAGCAGCAGGACGGCGATCAGCAGCAGACGGTGCATGGCGTGCCTCCCGGGACGATTGAACACGCTCACCGGGCGCGCATCCAGAGCGCCATCGAGGCGCCGCTGACGCCGAACGCCGGCAGCTCGGCCGACAGTTCCTCGACCGTGTCGCAAGTCAGGATGGCGGAATGCCGTGCCGGCGGCGGCGGCGGCGCCGGTCTCGCGCCGAAATCGGCGGCGTAGCGCGCATTCGCCGCAAGCGCCTGGTCCAGCACGTCGGTCATCGCCGCATACCGCTTCTCCCGATAGCTCAAGCGTGCGTCTGCACCGCGACACTCCGAGACTGGACACTCGGCACCGATGGCCGCCTTTGCGCCGCTCGCCGGTACGCGGCGCCAGGATGCGGCGCCGCGAGCCGGGGGCCGGCTCCGAACGGCGTCTCGCGCAACGTGCCGGGCGTGATCGCGTCGGCCAGGTCGAAGCCGTCGATCCCGGTCTCCTCGACCCAGGCCTCCATCGCGTCGACGACACGCGGCCGGTTTCGCCAAGCGTGTCGCCGCCTGCCCTGTGTGGTGTCGACCACCGCCATCGCCATCGCCGTCACTCCGTCTGCTCCGGTGTGGCGGAGATTGGCGCATCCGCACTGTGTTGTCCAGAAACCACGTCCAACTTAAGTGTTTTTTGAAAACTGCGCTTCGCGACCGCATGATGCCGCGAGAGAAACACGTCGACGCATGTCACTGTGAGAGAATACACGATTGCCGACGCGACAAACCGAACGGAGCGGGCCATGCTCCAGCAGGCCGAGGCGTTGCGGAACCCGGAACGCCGATCCTTCATGACAGCCTCGGCCACACTTGGCGGCGCGGACGGAAGAGGCATCGGCTCCGTCGCGTCCAGGTTGGTGCCGAGCAGGAAGCCGAGCGACAGCCGCTCCGCCCCGGCCGGCGGCGTCACCGCGCGATGCACCGTCGCCTTGAGGTAGCCGCCTGACCCGAGTTCGAGCAGTTCGCCGATGCTGACCACGAAGCTGCCGTCGAGCGGCGCCGCGTCGATCCAGCGTCCGGCCGTGTCCTCGACGCCGCACCGGGGCGGGCGTGCGCCCCTCCCTCGGCGGAGCTGGCCTGAAGGTTCCGTGGGCGTAGCCGATGGAAGGCCGGCGTAGGGTCGGTCGGCGACGCCCGCGACAACGCCATGGCCGAGAGTTTCTTCGCCACCCTGGAGGCCGAGATGCTCGGCCGGTTCGGAACCGGTGGACAGCAAACCCGGGAATTGTATGGTGGCGCGAACGACAAGGCGCCTCACGCGCCGACATGGGAGGGGAGCGAGATGTCCCAGGATGCGCGCTTCGGCGGCCTTGGCCGACGTCGAGTGTTGCGGGCGGGGGGCGTCGCCATCGCCGCCCTGGGCGCCATGGCCCTCGATCGGCCCCGCGTCGCGCGGGCCGCCGGTCCGCCGGTGTTGGTGACTTCGATCCGCTCCCTGTCCAACCCTTATCACGCGGTCTGGAAACAGGGTGCCGACGCCTTCGCCAAGTCGGTGGGGCAGGAGGCGGTGACGCTGGTCTCGGAAGGCAACAGCGAGCGCGGCATCGCCGACATCCGCGCCATGATCGCCAAGACCGGCGGCAACATGGTGCTGAACGTCGACCCGAACGACACGCCGGATGCCCGCCCGATCGTCGAGGCTTGCGTCAAGGCCGGCGTCCACGTCGTCACCCAGTGGAACAAGCCCACCGACCTGCACCCGTGGGACTTCAGCCCGTATTACGTCTCCCACATCGAGTTCGACGGAGTCACCAGTGGCGAGGACATCGCCAACCAGTTGTTCAAGTCGATGGGCGGCAAGGGCGGCATCGTGGCGCTCGGCGGCATGATCTCGACCACCGCCGCCATCGAGCGCAGGAAGGGTCTCGAGCGCGCCTTGGCCGCCAATCCCGGCATCAAGCTGCTGGACTTCCAGACCGCCGACTGGAAGGCGCAGCAGGCGTTCGACACCACCAGCGGCTGGGTCACCCGCTTCGGCGACCGGATCGGCGGCGTCTGGGCGGCCAACGACGACATGGGCACCGGGGCACTCGAGGCGCTGCGGGCCGAGGGGCTGGCCGGCAAGGTCAAGGTGGTCGGCGTCGACGGCATCAAGGCGGCGGTGGACGGGGTGCGCACCGGCGAGTTCGCGACCACCATCACCTCCGATCCGTTCTGGCAAGGCGGCATGGGCCTGTCGCTCGGCTACCACGCCAGGACGGGCGCCTTCGACCCGACCAAGGAGCCGCGCCTGCACCGCGAGTTCTACGCCCGGACCATCAGGATCACGCCGGAGAACGTGGTCGAGTACATGAAGAGCCACGCCGACACGCATCCAGCGGTCGACTGGAACGATCTGTGGGCGCGCGTGGTCGGACCGATCGTCTACTCCTGACCTTGGCCTCGTGGCGCGAGGCGGCGCCTCGGGCGCGCGGCACCGCCATCGCCGCGGGCCGGTGGCTGCCGCGCCCCGGCATCGTTCGGCGTCCTGGCTTGATCGGACCGTTGGGCGTTTTGCTGGCGCTCGCCCTGCTGATCGGGCTGGCCAATCCCGCCTTCTTCGAGTTCCGCAACATGGTGCGGATCGCCAACTCGGCGGCGATCCCGCTGGTCCTGGGGTGCGGCGCCACCTTCGTCATCCTGATGGGCAGCATCGACCTCTCGGTCGAGGGCGGCATCGCGGTCGGCACCATGATCACCGCGCTGCTCGCCGCCAACGACGCCAATGCCAACGATCTCGGCTGGTTGGCACCGTTGCTGGCACTGGCGGCGGTGGCGCTGCTCGGGCTGCTGAACGGAGCGGTGCACGTGTTCCTGCGCATTCCCTCGTTCATGGCGACGCTCGGCACCTGGTTCGTGGGCCTCGGCGTCGCGACCGTGGCGCTGGGCGGCTCGGCGGTGCGGGTCATGGACCCCGGCATCCGCGACTTGGCGCTGCACCGGCTCGCCCGCTTCCCGCTCGCCGTGTGGGTCGCCGTGGCGGTGTTCCTGGTGGCGCTGGGCGTGCAGAACCACACCCGCTTCGGCCGCTACCTGGTCGCCATCGGCGGTGGCGAGGAGATCGCGGAACTGTCCGGCGTCCCGGTCCGGCGCACCCGGATCCTCGCCTACGCCGTGGCCGGGCTGTGCACCGGGATCGGCGCGGTGCTGGCCGCGGCCCAGTTGGGCCAGTCGAACGCGGTGATCGCCGACGGAAGGCTGTTCATGACGGTGACGGCCGTGGTGGTCGGCGGCACCGCGCTGACCGGCGGCGAGGGCGGCGTCGGGCGCACCCTGATCGGCGTGCTGATCGTGACCGTGCTGGCCAACGGCATGGTGCTGCTGGGCGTCTCGCCCTACGTGCATCAGACCGTGCAGGGCCTGATGATCATCGCCGCGGTGGCGCTGTCGACGCGTGGCGGCGGGCGGCGCATCGTGAAGTGAGCGGCCGGTGCTGAGCGTTTGCGACATCAGCAAGAGCTACGGGGGCGTGCGCGCCCTGACCCGCGTCACCATGGAAGTGCGGCGCCGCGAGGTGGTCGGGCTGGTGGGCGAGAACGGCGCCGGCAAGTCGACGCTGATGCGGATCCTGGCCGGCGGCGTGCGCCCGGACAGCGGCACCATGACCATCGACGGCGAGCCGCTGTCGCCGCGCAACCCGCGCGAGGCCAACGCGCACGGCATCGGCATGGTGTTCCAGGAGCAGTCGCTGCTGCTCAACATGACCGTCGCCGAGAACATCTTCCTGGGCCAGGAGGCGCCGTTCGTCCGCGCCGGCATCATCGACCGGCGCCGGCTGCACGCCGCGGCGCGGGCGCAACTGGCCAAGGTCGGCCTCGACGTCGACCCCGCCTCGCGCACCGCAGGCCTCAGCTTCGCCGCGCGCCAGATGGTCGAGCTGGCCAAGGCGCTGGCGCTGGAGGACCGCACCGACAAGCCGCTGCTGATCCTGCTCGACGAGCCGACCTCGGTGCTGGAGAGCAAGGAAGTCGCGCTGCTGTTCGAGCGCGTGCGGGCCTTGCGCTCGCGCGCCAGCTTCGTGTTCGTCTCGCACCGGCTCGACGAGGTGCTGGGCATCAGCGACCGCCTCTACGTCATGCGCGACGGGCAGGTGGTGGCCGAGCGCGCCGCCGGCACGGTCGGCGTGCCGGAACTGCACGAGATGATGGTCGGTCGCGGCCTGCCAGGCGAATACTACCGCGAGGCGCGGCAGGCACCGCCGCGATCCCGCGTGGCGCTGGAGGCGCGCGGCCTCGGCGTCGAGGGCGCCTACCGCCAGGTCGACCTCGCGGTGCGCGAGGGCGAGGTGCTCGGCGTCGCGGGGGTCGTCGGCTCCGGCCGGGAGGAGCTGACGCGCACCCTGTTCGGCTTCCTGCCCCAGACCAGCGGCACGGTCATGGTGTCAGGCCGCGAGGCCCGGCTCACGACGCCGGCCCAGGCGGTGCGGCTGGGGATCGGCTACGTCCCGCGCGAGCGGCGGCTGGAGGGGCTGGTGATGTTCCTCTCGGTCGCCACCAACATCACCTTGGCCAACCTGGACGCGGTGACGCGGCACGGCGTGATCGACCATCGCCGCGAACGCTCGCTGGCTGCGGACTGGATCGGCAGGCTGCGCATCCGCGCCCCGGCAACCACGACCGCGTGCCGCGAGCTCAGCGGCGGCAACCAGCAGAAGGTGGTGCTGGCGCGCTGGATGACGGCCAAGGCCCGGGTGCTGATCCTGGACCACCCGACGCGCGGGCTCGACGTCGGGGCCAAGGAGGAGGTGTTCGACCTGATCCGCGCGCTGTCCGAGGCGGGGGTGGCGATCATCCTGGCCTCCGACACGCTGGAGGAGACGATCGGCCTGTCGCACAGCATCGTGGTGATGCGCGACGGTGCCGTCACCGGCCGCTTCGACGCGTCGCCGGGGCATAAGCCGGGCCAGGTCGAGTTGCTGCGGCGGATGGTCTGATGGCGCCCTCCCCGCCGCCACGGGCATGGGCCGCGGGGTTGCAGGCCCTGGCGCCGGCGGCGCTGCTGGTCGCGCTCGCCGTGGGCATCGGCGTCGCGGCGCCGGGCTTCGTCACCCTGGGCACGCTGGCGGTGACGCTGTCCGACACCGCCGTGTTGTTCGTGATGGCGGCGGGCATGACGTTCGTCATCGTGCTGGGCGGCATCGACCTGTCGGCGCAGTCGGTCGCCTCGTTCGCGAGCGTGCTGGTGGCGCAGGCGCTGCCGGCCCTGGGCTACGCGGCGTTCCCCGCGGCGGTGCTGGCCGGGCTGGTCGCGGGCCTGCTGAGCGGCTTCGTGCATGTGCGGCTGCGCATCCCGTCGTTCGTCGCCACGCTCGCGACCGGCGGCGTGGTGGCCGGGCTGGCGCTGCTGGCGTCGCGCGGGCGCACCGTGACGATCCTGGAGGCCGGCCGCGAGAAGGCGGCGTTGGTCACGGGGGCGGCGCTGTCCGGCGTCCCCAACGTCGTGCTGATCGGCGCCACGGTGGCGGTGGGCGGCGCGCTGGCGCAACGCTACACCAAGTTCGGCCGCCGCAGCGCCGCGATCGGCTCCGGCGAACCGGCGGCCTGGGCGGCGGGCATCGACGTCGAGGGCACCAAGATCGCGGCGTTCGCGGTCTCCGGCGCGCTCGCGGCGATGGCCGGGGTGATGCTGGCGGCGCGGCTGTCGAGCGGCTCGCCCAACCTCGCCAACGAGTTGCTGCTGCCGAGCATCGCCGCCGTCGTGGTCGGCGGCACCGCGATCACCGGCGGTGTCGGGGGGATCGGCCGCACCCTCGTGGGCGCCCTGATCGTCTCGACGGTGCAGATCGGGATGACGTTCCTGGGCGTGAACATCTTCGCCAAGCAGATCGTGTTCGGCACGGCGCTGATCCTCGCCGTCCGCGTCACCATCGACCGCGGCAAGATGCCGATCCTGAAGTAGCGCGGATCGCGTCGCCCTCGGCCCGGACGAGCATGGATCGCGCTCGGGGACCGGGCGAGATGCTCACGACAGCGTGGGCAAGGCGCGTGGGCAGGATGTCAGGCGACCGGGTAGAACCATTCGGCGGCGATATCAGGGATCCAGCCCGATACCGCCTCGCCGGCACAAATCACCTTGCGCCGGCCCATGGTCCGTGATTTTTGCTTGATCAACAAGAATAGCCAGGGGGCCGCTCGCGGGCACTCACAGGCGGCATTTCGAGGGGAGGGCCACATGGCATTCGTCAGGGCATTGCTGGCCGGCGCCGCCAGCCTCGCTGCCTTCTCCTGCGCCGAGGTCGCCTTGGCCCAGGAGAGGGCGAAGGTCTACCTCAGCATGAGCTACATCGGCAACGATTGGCAGGGCGAGGCGGCCAACATGGTCAAGGCCATGGCGGCGAGCAAGGACATGGCCGGCAGGATCGACCTGCAGGTGCAGGTCGCCGGCCCGAACGCGCAGAAACAAATCCAGCAGATCAACGCCATGGTCCAGGCCGGCGCCAAGGCCATCGTCGTCTACCCGATCTCGCCGACGGCGCTGAACGCGGCGGTCAAGAACGCCTGCGGCCGGGGCGTGGTGGTCGTGGCCTACGACGCGGAGATTTCGCAGCCGTGCGCCCACAACGTGACGATCGACCAGGCCGAGGCCGGGCGGGTCACGGCGGAGTGGCTGGCCAAGAAGCTGGACGGCAAGGGCCGCGTCGTGGCCATCACGGGCGTACCCGGCACGTCGGTGGACACGGAACGGACCAAGGCCGCCAAGGCGGTGTTCGCCCGGTATCCGGGGATCAAGATCGTCAACGAGTCGGTCGGCATGTGGAGCCAAGCGGTCGCCCGCACCGAACTGTCCAAGATCCTCGCCACCCGCAAGTGGGACGACATCGACGGCCTCTGGATGCAGGTCGGCTGCTACACCGCCAACACGATGCAGCTCGAGGCCGGAGCCACGCCCGACAGGCTGAAGCCCTGCGCCGGCGAGGGCTCGAATGGCGGGCGCATCCAGATGCTGCCGGCGAGCACCGAGGTCGAGGGCGCCAACGGCTCCTACAAGCCGCTGGGCGCGCCGCGCATCTCCTACGCTTCGCCGCCCTATTCCGGCGCGCTGGCGCTCAAGCTCGCGGTCGACAAGCTCGCCGGCAAGGACATCCCGCAACACACCACGCTGCCGCTGCCGGTCGTCACCAACGAGACCATCAAGCTCTGCCAGGAAGGCAGTTGGACGGAGATGAAAGCGGGTTGCAACGTGTTCAAGCCATCGCTGGTGTCGAACCCCGGCTGGTTCGCCTCGATCTTCTCCAACGACACACCGGAGGTCGGCCTGAACGCCGCGTTGGCGGGAAAGCCTGAATACTGACCGAGGCTGCGGCACGCCATCGGCTCGAAGCGCGCGCGGCGAGTCGAGCCGTGACGCCGCGTCCGCAGTCGGGCGCCCCGCCCGCAGCGGTTGCCGCCGAGAGCGTCCGCAAAGTGTTCGGGGCGACGGTCGCGGTCGATGACGTCTCGTTCGACGTCCGGACCGGCGACGTGCACGCGCTGCTGGGCGAGAACGGCGCCGGCAAGTCGACCCTGGTGAAACTGCTCTCGGGCCTGATCCTGCCGACTTGTGGCCATTTTTCGGTGTTCGGTGAGGCCCCCACGCTCGACTCGCCGCGCGCGTCCCACGCGCGGGGCATCCAGACGGCGTTCCAGGAACTCACCATGGTCAAGGACCTCACCGTCCTCGACAACATGCTGATGCCCTATCCGCCACGCAACGCGCTCGGCCAGATCCGGCGTCGCGAGGCGCGGCGGCAGGTCGACGCCCATCTGCATCGGATCGGCCTGGGGAGCATCGACCCGCAGGCGGAGTTGCGCGACCTCGACCTCAACCAGCGCCAGAAGATCGAGATCGCGCGCGCGCTGTTCCGCCGGCCGAAGATCCTGCTGCTCGACGAGCCCACCTCGACGTTGTCCGGCCGCGACATCGACTGGCTCGGCGAACTGATCCAACGCCGACGCGAGGACGGCGTCACCGTTGTCTTCATCTCGCACCGGATGCGGGAGGTGCGCGCCTTCTGCGACCGTGTCACGGTGCTGCGCAACGGCAAGCACGTCGCGACCGAGCGGCTGGCCGAGGTGAGCGATGAGGCGGTGATCGACATGATCGCCGGCAAGGCGCTGGGCCGCTCGTTCCCGCCGAGGCCGCCGACGCCGTCGCCGTCCGGAGACCCCGTGCTCGGCGCGCGCTCGCTCGCCACCGAGCGTCGCCTGGAGGACGTCTCCTTCGACCTGCGCCGGGGCGAGATCCTCGGGATCGCCGGGTTGCAGGGCATGGGCCAGCTCGAGCTGTTCACGGCGTTGTTCGGCGTCTTGGAGAGCACCGGCCGGATCACGGTCGACGGCAAGCCGGTGACTTTCACCTCGCCGCGCGACGCCATCGACGCCCGCATCGGCATCAGCCTCGTGCCCGAGGACCGCAAGACCGAGGCGCTGTTCCTGATGCTCGACGGCAAGCGCAACGTCTCGTTGCCGGTCATCGGCCGCTACACCCGTTTCGGCCTGATCGACGGCGCGCGCGAGGAGGCCGAGGTGTCGCGGGTGCTGGCGCGCCTCAACGTGCAGATGCGGGCGCTGTGGACCGGCGTGAGGGCGTTCTCGGGCGGCAACCAGCAGAAGATCGCCATCGCCAAGTGGCTGTTCGCCCAAAGCCGCGTGCTGCTGCTGTTCGACCCGACCCGTGGCATCGACGTGGGCACCAAGCACGAGATCTACGCGCTGATGCAGGAATACGCGGCGGCCGGCGGCGCGATCCTGTTCCATTCGACCGAAATCGCCGAACTCGACCACCTGGCGCACCGGGTCCTGGTGCTCTATCGCGGCCGGGTCGCGGCCGACCTCGCGGGCGAGGGGATTTCCGAGGACGCCATCCTGCGGGCGCCGGGGGGGGGCGCCCCGACCAGCCTGGCGCTGCGATGAGCGCCGCGAGCCTCGAGCCGGTGGACACGACGGCGCGGCGGCCCGCACGCCTGCGTATCGGGCGTCACCGCGGGCCGATCATCGCGATCCTGGCCTTCCTGACCTGCCTGGGCCTGGTCAAGGGAGTGAGCGGCGGCACGCTCGGGTATTACGAGCTCAGCACGCTCGCCGCCGGCGGCGCCACGCTGGCCATCGCGGCGGCCGGCCAGACGATCGTCATCCTGTCCGGCGGCTTCGACCTTTCGGCGGCGGCCGTGATCTCGCTGGTCAACGTCACCCTGGCCAGCCACATGCAGGACGCGCCGTCCAGCATGGCGCTTTGGGCGCTCGCCGGCTTGCTGATCGGGGCCTTGGCCGGCGCGTTCAACGGCTGCTTCGTCGCGGGCCTGCGGCTGCAACCGATCGTGGTGACGCTGGCGACCATGTTCATCCTGCAGGGCGTGACCCTGCTGGTGATGGACAAGCCGGGCGGGCAGGTCCCCGCCGGCTTCGGCGCGGTCCTGGCGGGCGACGCGATCCCCGGCCTGCTGCCGGCGCCGGTGCTGCTCCTCGTGGGCCTGGTCGGCCTGTGGCTGGTGCTGAAGAACACCGTGTTCGGCAAGGCGGTCTACTGCATCGGCTCGGACGCTGACGCCGCGCGCGCGGCGGGGCTCTGCATCCGCCGCCACCAGTTCCTCGTCTATGTGCTGGCCGGCGCGCTCTATGGCCTCGCCGGGGTGTTCGTCACCGCCCAGACCGGTTCGGGCGATCCGCTGGTCGGCAATCCCATGCTGCTGCAGATGTTCGCCGCCGTGGTCGTGGGCGGCACGCTGCTCGGCGGCGGCCGGGGTGGGCCGGTCGGGACCATCTTCGGCGCCTACGTGCTGATGCTGGTGGTCAACATCCTGCTCGTGCTGAACGTGCCGGCGTTCTACTCCTCGGTCGTCGAGGGCGCGATCCTGCTGCTGGCCGTGCTGGGCGCCTCGCTCACCCGTTCCTCCGTCCTGGCCACCACGGTGCGCACGGCGCGCCGGCGACTGGCCGCGCGGGCCGCCGGCACGCTGCCGCGGCAGTTGAACCTCCCGCGACACCTGCTCGGTCTCGCCGCCCCGAGCGCCCTCGTGCCGCGCCCGCCGTTCTGGGCGCGTCACGGCGAGGGTCTTCGCGCCGCCCTGCCGGCGTTCGTCTGCTTCGTCCTGGTGCTCGTCGCCACGCAACTCGTGCTGGGCCACTCCTTGCTGTCCTGGCGTTACTACGATTCGCTGATCGTGCTCGGAAGCTTCCTGGCCGTCCTGGCGCTGGGGCAGGGCGCGGTGATCCTGACCGGCGGGCTTGACCTGTCGGTGCCCTGGACCATCGGCTGTTGCGGCATCCTCTGCGCCGGCCTGCTGAAGGGATCGGATGCGGCCCTGGTCTACGCCCTGCCGGCCAGCCTTGCGTTCGGCGGCTTGGTCGGGCTGCTGAACGGGTGCGGCATCGTGGCCCTCGGCATCTCGCCGATCGTCATGACGCTGGCGATGAACGGCGTCCTGCAGGGCGTCGCGCTCGTCTATTCGGGCGGCACGCCGGACGGCTTCGCGTCTCCGGGCCTGCGATGGTTCATGACCGGCGCGATCGGCGGCGTCACCCCCGTCGTGTTCTTCATGGCGCTGTTCGTGATCGGGGCCGTCGTCTTGCTGGGTCGCACGGCGTTCGGCCGGCGCGTGTATGCGGTCGGCAACGGCGTCCGCGCGGCCGAGCTGTCCGGCGTCCCGGTGGCCGGCACGCTGGTCAAGGTCTACGTGCTCTCGGGCGCCTGCGCCGCGCTCGTCGGCTGCCTCCTGGCCGGGTTCTCGGGCCAGGGCAGCCTCGGCATGGGCGACGAGTACCTGCTGCCCTCGATCGCCGTCGTGGTGGTCGGCGGCGCGCTCATCACCGGCGGACGCGGCAGCTATCTCGGCATGCTGGGGGGCGTCCTGCTGCTGACCGCGTTGCAGACCCTGCTGTCCGGCACCATGCTTCCGCACGCCACGCGGGCCATCCTGTATGGCGCCGTCGTGCTCTGCGCGGTCATTGCGCTACGCGAACGGAACAGTTGAGAGGCGCAGCGATGGACACCGCGATCATTGGCGCCGGCTTCGTGGGGCGCGCCTGGGCCATCAGCTTCGCGCGCGCCGGGCACGAGGTGCGGGTCTGGGACACCGACCCGCTCGCGTTGTCGCAGGCGTCCGAGTTCATCGCGGACGTGCTGCCCGACCTCGAGGCGAACGATCTGCTCGACGGCGGAACGCCGGACGCGGTGCTGGCCCGGCTGCGCTTCGTGCCGCACCTTCCCACCGCCCTCGATGGCATCGGCTACGCCCAGGAGAGCACGCCGGAAAAGGTCGCGGTGAAACGCCAGGTGTTCGCCGATCTCGACCGCTTCGCGCCTCCCGGGGCGGTCCTGGCGAGTTCAACCTCGGCCATCCTGCCCTCCGCCTTCCTTGAGCACGTGCCCGGCCGGGCGCGGTGCCTGGTCAGCCACCCGATCAATCCGCCCTACCTCGTCCCGGCGGTGGAAGTCTGCCCGTCGCCCTGGACGTCGCCCGAGACGGTCACGGCCGCGGCCGATTTCCTGCGGGGGTGCGGCCAGGCGCCGCTCGTCATGAAGCGGGAGATCGACGGTTTCATCATGAACCGCCTGCAAGGCGCGCTGCTGGAGGAAGCGTTCCGCCTGGTGGCGGACGGCGTGGCGGGCGTCGAGGACGTCGACATCGGGCTGCGCGACGGGCTGGCGCTGCGGTGGTCGTTCATGGGGCCGTTCGAGACGATCGACCTGAACGCGCCGGCGGGCGTGCGCGACTATGCCGAGCGTTACCAGGAGATCTACTCCGGCATCTTCCAGTCGACGCGGCGGCGGGTCGACTGGACCGGCCCGGTCATGGCGACCGTCGAGGCCGAGCGCGCGCGGAAGCTGGACCGCGGGCGGCTCGTGGACCGGCAGAAATGGCGGGACCGTCGACTGATGGCGCTGCTCGCGCACAAGCGCCAAGCCGCCGGCGACATCGGCAACTGAGGGAGCGCCGCCATGGCGACCAAGAAGAAGATCATCGTCACCTGCGCGATCACCGGCGCGATCCATACGCCGTCGATGTCGCCGCACCTGCCGGTGACACCGGAGCAAATAGCCGACGCCGCCGTGGGCGCCGCCGAGGCGGGGGCCGCCATCGTGCATCTGCATGCCCGCAACCCCGAGAACGGCCAGCCCGACCAGACCCCCGAAGCGTTCGCCAAGTTCCTGCCCGTGGTGAAGCGGCGTTCCGACGTGGTGATCAACCTCACCACGGGCGGCGCGCCCACGATGTCGATCGAGGAGCGCGTCAGGCCGGCCGCCACCTTCAAGCCGGAGCTCGCCTCGCTCAATCTCGGCTCGATGAACTTCGGGCTGTTCGGGATGCTCGACCGCTTCAAGGACCTGAAGCACGGATGGGAGCGCGACTACCTCGGCAACAAGGACATCATCTTCCGCAACACCTTCGGTCAGATCGAGCATATCCTGACGACCTGCGCCGGGAACGGCACCCGGTTCGAGTTCGAATGCTACGACACGGCGCACCTCTACAACCTCAAGCACTTCTTCGACCGGGGCCTGGTGACGGCGCCGCTGTTCATCCAGACCGTGTTCGGGTTGCAGGGCGGCATTGGCGGGCATCCCGACGACGTGCTGCACATGAAGCGCACGGCCGACCGCCTGTTCGGGGACAACTTCCGCTGGTCGGTGCTCGGCGCGGGACGCAACCAGATGAACATCGCGGCGATGGCGGCGGCGATGGGCGGCAACGTGCGGGTTGGGCTCGAGGACTCGCTCTGGGACGGTCCCGGCCGGTTCGCCGAAAGCAACGCCGCCCAGGTCCGGCGCGTGCGCCAAATCGTCGAGGGTCTCGGCCTGGACGTGGCGACCCCGGACGATGCGCGCGAGATGCTGGCGCTGAAAGGCGGCGGCGACGTCGACTTCTGAACGGTCGCGGCACGAGCGCCTTTGCGGCTCGTCGACCGGATCATCAACATGCCACGAGGGACACGACCATGCGCATCGACGTTCTGCTGGATGTCAAGACGACGCTCGGCGAGGGCCCGCTATGGGATGTCGGGCAGGAGCGGCTCTACTTCATCGACTCCTTTGACGGCCGGGTGTTCCGTACCACCGTCGATGGCGGCGAGTTGCGCGCCTGGGACGTGCCGCAGAAGATCGGCTCGATGGCCGTGCGCAAGGACGGCCGGGGTGCCGTGGTGTCGTTGCAGCGCGGCTTCCACCTGCTCGACTTCGACACCAACGAGGTCACGCTGATCCATGACCCGGAGCCGGAACTGGCCACGAACCGCATCAATGACGGCAAGGTCGACAGGCGCGGCCGCTTCGTGGCGGGGTCGATGGACACGCTGGAGGAGGGCGCCAGTGGCGCGCTATACAGCCTGTCCGCGGACTTTCAGGTGACGCGGCTCGATCGCGACATTGTCTGCTCGAACGGCCCCTGCTGGAGCCCGGACGGTTCCACGTTCTACTTCACCGACACCTGGTCCGGCGAAATCTGGGCCTATGACTACGACCTGGCGACCGGGGCCGTGAGCCATCGGCGAACCTTCGCGACGGTGGACACGAGCAACGGCGGGGCGGCCGACGGGGCGACCGTGGACGCGGAGGGCTGCCTCTGGAGCGCCCTCGTCTATGACGGCAAGCTCGTCCGCTACACGCCGGGAGGCCAGGTCGATCGGGTGATCGACATGCCGGTCAAGAAGGTCACGAGCGTGATGTTTGGCGGCCCGAACCTGGACATCCTGTTCGTGACCTCGATGGCCAAGCCGCCGCTCGCGAGGTTCCCCGGCGACGGCGCCTTGCGGGGTAGCCTGTTCGCCATCCACGACCTCGGCATTCGCGGCCTCCCCGAGCCGCGCTTCGGGGGCTGAGTTCGACTTCGGCCGCCTACGCGGCGAGACATGCCGCGCCGATCGAGATGTCGATTGTCGCGCGGGGGATCGCGACGAGCCTCTGTGCATTCGCGGAGGTGCCGAAACCCGGTCGGGTCCAACATGCACATCGAGTCAGCGCGGTGGCGTTCCAACCGCCTACGAGGCGGCTCGCCCATCAATCACGGACCGTGGCTGGACAAAGCCCGAAATATCCATATCGGATATCTCGAGCGTTGCTCTCCAAACCCCTTAGGATACGCTCCAGTCAGAAGCTCGGAAGAAGTTTCGGAGAGGAAACGCCACGTTGCCTCGCATCTTGCGACAAGTGCGCCTCCTCCGCTCAACATGGGAAGAGGAAGTCATGAAGGTGTCCTTTCGGACGATTGTCGCAACCACCATCTTGTCGGCAGCGATCAATCCAGCTTTGGCGGATGAGTACAAGGGCGCTCCGCGCACGTTCCTGTTCAACCCGTCCGCAGATATCTGCTTCAAAGATGCGGCGAAGTTCAAGAAGGCCGGTCCCTACACGATCGGCTTCTCCAACGCGGGCCTGGGCGACAGCTGGCGCGTGGTTGCCCTGGACTCCATGAAGAAGGCGGCCGGCGAGCACAAGGACCTGATCAAGCATCTGCTGATCACCGACGCCGGGCATGACGACGCCAAGCAGATCGCCGACATCCAGGACCTCGTCTCTCGCGGTGTCGACCTGCTGATCGTCTCGGCCAACACCGAGAAGGCGCTGGACCCGGCGGTCACCCGCGCCATGAAACGCGGCATCCCGGTGGTCATGGTCGATCGCCGTATCTCGTCGGACAACTTCGTGACCTTTGTCACCGCGAGCGACCAACTCGAAGGCCGTCTATGGGCGCAGTGGATCAGTGAGAAGTTGCGTGGCAAGGGCAACGTCATCATCCTGGGGGGACAGGCTGGATCGAGCCCCAACGAGGCGCGCGTGCGGGCCGGGATGCAGGTTTTCGAGCAGTACCCCAACATCAAGATCCTCGATACCGTGTACTCGGACTGGAGCCCGGTGAAGGGCAAGCAGGTGATGCAGGCCGTGATCGCGAAGTACGGCAAGCAGATCGACGCGGTCTTCTCGACGCACGGTCTGCAAACGCCGGGGTCGATCGAGGCTTTCGTGGAGGCCGGCTACAAGGCGGGCGAGATTCCGCCGCATACGAGCGCCGACGTCAACGGCGCCTTGCAGATGGCGCTTAAGTACAAGGTTCCGGACTTGGAGGTTGGCTATCCGCCGGCGATGTACGCCCTGGCGATTGAAACCGCTCTCAAGGTCTTGTCCGGCGCGAAGGTGGCCTGCACGACGCAGATCAACGCGCAGATCGGGTTGACCCATGGCGACGAGACGCCGTCGGTGCCACATCCTGATCAGTACATTGACAAAATGGTCATCTCCGACGGACCCGCCGACATGCTGGTCACCGGCGGCATGGGCCAGGGCTACGATCCCAAGACCTACAAAGCCAACTACAACCAGTGAACGGAAGGCCTGACCGGCGAGCCGCCGGTCAGCCCAGCCGGCTGGTGCGATCCTGAAAGCGCCTGACGCGCGCCGTGCCGACACTGTCCGCCCTGCTTCTTGGAACGCCCATGCTCTCGGTTCGTGACATCACCAAGGTGTTTCCCGGCGTGAAAGCCTTGCAGGGCGTGAGCCTCGACGTGCGGCCGGGCGAGATCCACGGCCTCGCGGGCGAGAACGGCGCCGGAAAGTCGACGCTGACCCGCGTCGTCGCGGGAGTGTACCCCCCGAGTGCCGGAACCCTGGAATTCGACGGCAAGACGGTCGTCTGGGCATCGCCGCGCGAGGCCGCGGCAGCCGGCATCCACGTGATCTACCAGGAGTTCAACCTTTTTCCCCACCTCACCGTGGCGGAGAACATCTACATGGGCCACGAGCGCCGCAACGCGCTCGGCATCCTCGACCGCCGGCGTGGGCGACGCGATGCCCGCGAGATCCTGGCACGCCTGGGTGTCGCCATCGACCCCGACGCGCTCGTGACCGAACTCTCGGTGGCGGACCAGCAGATGGTCGAGATCGCCCGCGCGCTGGTACACGACGTCAAGCTGCTGATCCTGGACGAGCCCACCGCCGTCATCTCAGGCCGCGAGGTCGACCTGCTCTTCGAGAGACTCCACGACCTCAAGAGAAGCGGTGTCGCGATCGTCTACATCTCGCACCGGCTCGAAGAAATCTTTGCCCATTGCGACCGGGTGTCGGTGCTCAAGGACGGTCGGCATGTCGCGACCCATGCGGTCGCCGAGATCGACCGTGACAAGCTCGTCTCGCTCATGGTGGGACGGGACATGCGCGAACTGTTCCCGCCCAAGCGCCCCGGACGCGCGGACGCGCCGACGGTGCTGGAAGCCCGCGACATCGCCGTGCCAGGCAGGGTGCGGGGGGCAAGCCTGGTGCTGACAGCCGGAACCATAACCGGCATGGCCGGCATGGTCGGGTCCGGACGCACCGAAACAGCCCTGGCGATCTTCGGCGCCCTGCCATTGGGCGGGGGCACGCTGATCCTCGACGGCATCAGCTTCAGTGCCATGACGCCGGCCCGCGCGATCGCGCTCGGCATCGGGCTGGTGACGGAGGATCGCAAGGCCCAGGGCCTCGCCATGCTGCTCGACGTGGCCGCCAACGTCTCGGCCTCGACCCTCGACCAGTTGTCGCGTGGTGGCTGGCTCGATCGCGGCGCGGAGACCGGCATCGCCGAAGAGGCGATCCGCTCCTACCAGATCGCCTGCCGGGGACCGGGCCAGCCGGTTGCGCTCATGTCTGGCGGCAACCAGCAGAAGGTCGTCGTGGCGCGCTGGGCGCGCACCTCCCGGCGCGTGCTGATCCTGGACGAGCCGACCCGCGGCGTCGACGTCGGCGCCAAGATGGAGATCTACCGCATCATCCAGTCGCTTGCCGACCAGGGCCTTGCCATCCTGATGATCTCGTCGGAGCTACCGGAAATCGTTGGCATGTCCGACCGCGTGATCGTCATGCGCGAGGGGCAGGTGAGCGGCGTCCTCGAGGGCGAGGCCATCGACGAGGCCGCGATCGTGACCCTCGCAACCCATCGCGAGGCGGCCTGATGAGCGCATCGTCATGAGCGGCATCGTTCTCAGCGGCCCTGGCACCATGCGCTGGAGACGCGCCCTTGCCAGCAACGCCGGCCTGCTGATCGTGCTCGTGCTGCTGGTCCTGATGCTGGTCATCGGCGCCGTCGTCAGCGACCGCTTCCGCTCGGTCGGCAACATCGCCAACGTGTTCGGCCAGTCCACGGGCCTCGCGCTCGTGAGCCTCGGACAGACGCTCGCCGTGCTCACCGGCGGGATCGATCTCGCCGTCGGGTCGCTCATCAGCCTGGTCATCTGCCTGACCGCCGGGCTGCTGAATGGCGACAGCACCTACCTGTATCCCGTCCTGGCTGGGATGCTCGTCCTCGGTGGGGCGGTCGGTCTCGTCAACGGGCTCGGTGTGGTCGTGTTGCGGGTCCATCCGCTGATCGTGACCCTCGGGATGGGGGCGATCCTGCAAGGCATCACGCTCCTCTACGCGCTCGGTCCAGTGGGCGCGGTGCCGGACGGCTTCGACGCCATCGCCTACGGCACGATCGGGCCGATCCCGGCGGCCGGCATCGCGACTGTGCTGGTATACGCGCTTGT
>CAXTVL010000019.1:0-17482 GCA_964247515.1 uncultured Acetobacteraceae bacterium
CAGCACCGGTGCGGCGGCACCAGTCGAGCGCGCCGCGCCCTGCCGCCGCCCCGGTGCTGAACGCCGCCTGCAGCAGGTAGCCGCCGGTCGGCGCCTCCCAGTCCAGCATCTCGCCGGCGGCGAACACTCCCGGCCGGCGGCGCAGCATCAGCCGCTCGTCGAGCTCGTCCCAGCGCAGCCCGCCGGCGCTGGAGATGGCGCGGGCGAGCGGGAACGGCGCCACCAGGCGCAACGGCACCGCCTTGACCAGCGCCGCAAGATCTCCGGCATACCCCGCGTGCAGCGCCTCCTGCACCAAGCCGACCGCCACCGGCGGCAGCCCGGCCGCCTTGCGCAGGAAGTTGGACAGCGATTGGCTGCCGCGGTCGCGGCCCAGCCGCCGCGCCAGCTCGGCCGCATCCAAATCGGGACGCAGGTCGAGGCGCAAGGTGGCCCCGCCCTCAATCGCGACTGCCTCGCGCAATGCCGCCGACAGCGCGTAGATCGCCCCACCCTCGATGCCATCCGCGGTCACCAGCGCCTCGCCACGCAGGGACCGGCCGGCGAAGGCGACGCCGATCCGCTTCAACGGCAAGCCCGCGAAGCGGGCGCGGAACGGCTCCGACCAGGCGACCGCGAAGCCGCAATTGGCCGGACGCAGGGCCGCGACGCCGAGGCCGTCCATCGCCGCGACCCAGGCGCCGTCGGAGCCGAGCCGTGGCCAGGACGCGCCGCCCAGCGCCAACACCGTGGCGTCCGCCCGGTGCACGCGGGCGTCGGCGAACAGCAGCCCGCCGTCGCGGTCCCAGCCGACCCAGCGCCGGCGCGTCTCGAACCGCACCCCGAGACCCGTCAGCCGGCGCAGCCAGGCGCGCAGCAGCGGCGACGCCTTCATGCCGAGGGGGAACACCCGTCCGCTGCTGCCCACGAACGTCGCCTGGCCGAGGCCGTGGCACCACCCGGTCAGCGCCTCGGGCGGCAACGCCTGCAACGCCGGCGCCAACCGCCCGCGCGCCTCGCCGTAACGCGCCAGCATCGCCGGCAGCGCCTCGGTGTGGGTGAGGTTGAGCCCGCCGCGCCCGGCCATCAGCAGCTTGCGTCCGAGCGAGGGCATATGGTCGAAGATCGTCACCCCGACGCCGGCTTGCGCCAGGGTCTCGGCCGCCATCAGCCCGGCCGGGCCGCCGCCGATCACCGCGGCCCTCATGCGGCGCGCTTGGGCGCCGGATGGTCGGCCTCGAACAGCGAGTCCAGCTCGGCGGCGGCATCCTGCACCGTCTGGATCAACTTGCGCTCGTCTCGGTAGATGCTGTGGGTGTCGCGCAGCAGCGCCTCGTCGTGCGCCTGGAACACCGACACGGCATGGCGCGCGGCGTCGGGCGACAGGTCGAGGGCGCGCAGCGTCTCCTCGGCGAGCTTCAGGCTGGAATGGAAGGTGTCGCGCACGATCACCTCGATGCCGCGGTCCATCAGCCGATGGGCGTGGCGGCGGTTGTGCGCGCGCGCCAGGATGCGCAGGTTGGGGAAGGTGCGCCGCGCCACCTCGGCCACCTCCAGGTTCAGCTCGACGTCGTCGAGGGCCACGATCAGCAGCCGGGCGGAGGCGGCGCCGGCGGCGCGCAGCAGGTCGACGCGGGCACTGTTGCCGTAGAACACCTGGGCGCCGAAGCGGCGGATCACCTCGACCTGGCCGGGGTCGCTCTCCAGCGCCGTGAACGCCACACCCTGCATCCGCAGCACGCGGCCGACGATCTGGCCGACCCGGCCGAAGCCACAGATGATGACCGGCGCCTCGGCGTCGATCGCGTCGTAGACCGGCTCCGGCTGTCGGGTGAGGCGCGGGATCAGCAGGCGTTCGCTCGCAGCGAACAGCAGCGGTGTGGCCGTCATCGACAGCGCCACCAGGAGCGTCGCGGCATTGGCGTCGGCCGCCGCCAGCGCACCCACCGCGGTCGCCGCACCGAACAGCACGAAACTGAACTCGCTGGCCTGCGGCAACGCCAGCGCGAACCGGATCGCCTGGGCCGTGCTCTGGCCGCCGAGCCGGCCGAGACCGAAGGCCAGCCCCGCCTTGATCGCGACCAAGCCCATGACGGCACCGGCGAACAGCCAGGGGCGTGCCGCGAGCAGGCCGAGATCGGCCGACAACCCGATCGAGATGAAGAAGAATCCCAGCAGCAATCCTTCGAACGGCTCGATGTTGGCGTGGAGCTCGTGCCGGTACTCGCTCTCGCTCAGCAGCACGCCGGCCATGAACGCGCCCAGCGACATCGACAGCCCCGCGGCGTCGGCCAGCGCCGCGGTGCCGGCGACGGTCAGCAGCGACAGCGTGGTGAACACCTCCGGCACCCGGGCGCCGCCGATCAGGCGGAACAGCGGCGGCAGCAGGTATCGACCGCCGGCCAGGATCGCCGCCACTGCCGCCAGCGCCACGCCGACCTCGCGCCACGGCACCGCGCGCGGCAACTCGGCCCCGGACAGCAACGGCACCAATGCGACCAACGGGATGAACGAGATGTCCTGGAACAGCAACACCGAGAAGGCGTCGCGCCCTGCGCGGCTGCCCAGCAGGTCGCGCTCGGCCAGCATCGGCAGCACGATCGCGGTCGAGGACTGCGCCAACGCGGCACCCAGCACGATGGCGGCCGGCCAGCGCACCCCGGCCAGGTGCGCCAGCGCCGCGATCACGGTCGCGGTGACGGCGAGCTGCCCGCCGCCCAACCCGAACACCGAGCGGCGCATCACCCAAAGCCGCGCCGGCCGCAGCTCCAGCCCGATCAGGAACAGCAACATGACGACACCGAACTCGGTCACGGCGGCGATCTGGCCGAGGTCGGTGACGAGGCGCAGTCCGAACCGGCCGATGGCGACACCCGCGAGCAGGTATCCGAGCACGCTGCCGAAACCGGCGCGGCGCGACAGCGGCACGGCGACCGCCGCGGCGGCGAGCAGGATGACCAGGGTCAGCAGCATGTTGCGAACCTAACACGCGCACGCCACATCGGGGTATCGCAGGAGGACCCGACATGGACAACAACACCACGATCCACGACCCCGCCGCGCGCACCGACGCCGAGTGGCAGTCCAGTCTCTCGCCCGAGCAGTACCGCGTGTTGCGCAAGCACGGCACCGAGCGCGCCGGCACCAGTCCGCTCAACGCCGAGAAGCGTCCCGGCACCTTCCTCTGCGCGGGCTGCGGCCAACCCCTGTTCAGCAGCGACACCAAATACGAGAGCGGCACCGGCTGGCCCAGCTTCACCGCGCCGCTGGCCGGGGCGACCGACACCAGCATCGACCGCAGCTTCTTCAGCACCCGCACCGAGGTACACTGCGCCCGCTGCCAGGGCCATCTCGGCCACGTGTTCCCCGACGGCCCGGAGCCGACCGGCGAGCGCTATTGCATGAACGGCGCCGCGATGGCCTTCGAGCCTAAATAATCAGGTCTCAGGCACCGGCGCGTGCTGCGGCAGCAGAGCCTCGGCTTTCAGCTCTCGCCACATTCCTGGCGGGATCGGCCGCAGCATCATCTCGGCATTCTGGCTTGCCTCCGTGGCGGTGCGCGGACCCGGGATGACAGCGGCGGTCGCCGGATGTGCGGCGCAGAACTGCAACGCCGCCGCTTTCAGGTCGACGTCGTGGCGGGCGCAGACCGCCGCGATGAGTCGCGCTCGCGCCACCATCTCCGGCGCCGCCGCCTCGTAATTGAACGTGGTGCCGCCGGCGAGCAGGCCGGAATTGTACGGGCCGCCAATCACCACATGGGCGCCGCGCCGCTCGCAGGCCGGCAACAACTCCGCCAGAGCGGTCTGGTCGAGCAGCGTGTAGCGCCCGGCGATCAGGAACAGGTCAGGGTCGGCCTGCTCCAGCGCCAACAGGCACGGTTCGACCAGGTTGACGCCGAACCCCCAGGCGCGGATCGCGCCCTCGTCCCGCAGCCGCGTCAGCGCACGCGCGGCGCCGGCGATCGCGACGTCGAACTGTTCGCGCCATGCCTCGCCCAGCCAGTCGGCGGCGCAGTCGTGGATGTAGACGATGTCGAGCCGGTCCAAGTCCAACCGCGCCAGGCTGTCCTCGACCGAGCGCAGCGCGCCATCGTAGGTGTAGTCTAGCCGGCGGGCGAAGCTGAGGCCGTGCTGGAAGCCGTGGTCGAACTCGGGCACGCTGTCCACGCGGTCGAGCAGCCGGCCGACCTTGCTCGACAGCGTGAAAGCGTCGCGCGGCTTGTCGCGCAGTGCCTTTCCGATGCGCCGCTCCGACAGGCCGGCGCCGTAATGCGGCGCGGTGTCGAAGTGCCGGATGCCGGCGGCCCAGCCGGCCTCGACCGTCCGGCCGGCTTCCTCGTCCGACATGGCGCTGCCCAGGTTGCCGAGCGGCGCGCCGCCCATGCCGAGCGGGCCGTGCGGGATGAAGCGGGCGTTCATGGCGGCGCCACCACGCCCTTGACCAGGATGATGTCGCCGTAGAAGCGACGCTCGCCGGTCGCCACGATGGCGTAGGCGCGTTCGGCGATGCCGTAGAACGCGTGCCGCTCGATGGCCCGGGCCGGCTGGGCGCCGTGTGCCCGCAGCGCCTCGTTGATCGCGGCGGTGACGGGCGGCACCGCCTCCGGGTCGCCCACCACCTGCATCACCATGGCGGGATCGGCCACCATGGCGTCGAGCGGCAGCAGGCCCAGGACCGCGTGCAACGCCGCCACGATGTCGGCCCCTGGCAGCGCCCCCAGCCGTTGCCCGCGGGTCGACGGGTAGTTGGCATCGACCAGCGCGATGGCGTCGCCATGGCCCATCGAGGCCAAGGCGTGCAGCAGGTCGGGGGTCAGCAGCGGGTCGAGGCCGATCAGCATGGCGCGTCCTCCGGTTGCGGCGAGCCTAGCGTCATGGCCGGGGGCGGTAAACCACGGTGCGCGATCCGCGTTGCGCCTCGATGCACGAAGTCGAATCGATTCAGGACACACCCAAGGCCGACCCGCGCGCGGTCGCGCGCGCCGCCCACCTGCGTTACGTGAGCGACCGCCAGCCCGGCTACCGGCGCGAGCGGACCGAGGCAGGCTTCCGCTACCTCGACGCCGACGGGACCGAGCTGACCGACCCCGACATCCTGGCGCGCATCCGCAAGCTGGCGATCCCGCCCGCCTACCAGGAGGTGTGGATTTGCCGCCATGCCAACGGCCACTTGCAGGCGGTGGGCCGCGACGCGCGGGGGCGCAAGCAGTACCGCTACCACGCGCGCTGGCGCGAGGTGCGCGACGAAAGCAAGTACGGGCACATGCTGGCGTTCGGCCAGGTGTTGCCGCGCATCCGCGCCCAGGTCGACCGCGACTTGGCGCTGCCCGGCCTGCCGCGGCGCAAGGTGCTGGCGGCCATCGTGCGGCTGCTGGAAGGCACCCTGGCGCGCGTCGGCAACGAGGAGTACGCGCGCGAGAACAAGAGCTTCGGCCTGACCACGCTGCGCCACCGGCACGTCAGGGTGCGCGGCTCGAGGCTCACCTTCGATTTCCGCGGCAAGCACGGCGTCGAGCACCACATCGACCTCGCCGACAAGCGGCTCGCGCGCATCGTCGACCGCTGCAACCACCTGCCGGGGCAGGATCTGTTCCAGTACCTCGACGCCGATGGGGAGCGGCACGGCGTCGGCTCCGAGGACGTCAACGAGTACCTGCACGAGGTTTCGGGCGAGCACATCACCGCCAAGGATTTCCGCACCTGGGCCGCGACGAATTTGGCGGCGCTGGCGCTCACCGGCCTCGAACAGTTCGACAGCCACACCAAGGCGCGGCGCAACATCGTGGCGGCGGTGGAGAGCGTCTCGAAGCGGCTGGGCAACACGCCGGCGATCTGCCGCAAGTGCTACATCCACCCGGCGATCTTCGACGGCTACCTGGACGGCAGCCTGGTCGAGGGCCTGAAGGCGCGCGCCGACGCCACCCTGGCCGAGCCGCGCTCCGGCCTCACCGCCGACGAGGTCGCCGTCACCGCCTATCTGAGCCGGCGGCTGGGGCAGGTGGCCGAGGGCGCCATCCCGGGGAAGGCGGCCTGAGCCGCTTGGCGGCCGGGCGGCGGAGGAGTACCTTTCGACCCATGACACGCGATCGGACCGGCTGTTGGACGCGCCTGTAGCGGCCGAGGTCGCGAAGTCTACGCCGCAGGCACCGGCTTTCACCCACCGGCAAGTGCTGCGTGTGCTGTCGGGCGTGGTGCTGTGCATCTTCCTGGCCGCGATCGACCAGACCGTCGTGATCCCGGCGGTGCCGGCCATCGCCGCCGACCTGCACGGCTTCAACCACCTGGCCTGGATCGTCTCGGCCTACCTGCTGACGGCGACCGCCGCGACGCCGGTCTACGGCAAGCTGTCCGACATCTACGGCCGCCGCGCGCTGTTGCTGCCGGCGATTGCCGTGTTCGTGCTCGCGTCGCTGCTGTGTGGTGCCGCGCAGACGCTGGGCCAGCTGATCGCGGCACGGGCGCTGCAGGGCTTGGGCGGGGCCGGTCTGATGGCGATGGCGCAGGCCTCGATCGCCGACGTGGTCTCGCCGCGCGAGCGGGGCCGCTACCAGGGCTACATGGCAGGGGCCTGGGGTATCGCCAGCATCGCGGGTCCAGTGCTGGGCGGCTGGATGACCGACCAGTTCTCCTGGCGCTACATCTTCTGGGTCAACCTGCCGATCGGAGTCGCGGCGTTCCTGCTGTCGGCGCGGGGCTTGCGCCTGCTGCCAGTGGGCGGGAAGCGGCGGGCGCCGATCGACTTCGCGGGCGCCGGGCTGATCGCCGCCGTCACCGCCGCCAGCCTGCTGGTGATGAGCTGGGGCGGCAGCGTCTATCCGTGGTCGTCGGCCCCGTTGCTCGGCTTGGTGACGGCGGCGCTGGCGCTGCTGGCCGTGCTGGTGTGGCGCGAACGACGCGCCACCGACCCGCTGCTGCCCCCGCGCCTGTTCGCGAACGCGACGTTCGTGCGTGGCGTCGCCATCGCGGCGCTGGCCGCCGCCGGCATCTTCGGCGCCACCTTCCTGTTGCCGCTGGAGTTCCAACTGACGCGCGGCGTCGATGCCGCCACCTCCGGCTCGCTGCTGGTGCCGTTCCTCGCCGCCAATGTGGTCGGCGCCTATTCCGGGGGGCAGATGGCGCGGCGGCTCGGCCGGGTGAAGCCGATCCTGCTTGGCGGCCTGGCCCTGTCGGCCGCGGGCTTCGTGCTGCTGGCGGTGCTCGACGTGCGCGACAGCCATGTCCGCACGGTGTTCGACATGGCGCTGCTGGGCTTCGGCATCGGCGCCTGTATGCCGACCAGCCTGGTGCTGGTGCAGAACGCCGCCGAGCACGGCGACGTGGGGGCGGCCACCGGCAGCCTGCTGTTCCTGCGCTCGATGGGCGGCGCGTTCGGCAGCACGCTGGTGGGCGCGCTGTTGGCGGCGCGGTTCGCGGGCCGGCTGCTGCAGCTCGGCGTCGGGCGGCCGATCGACCTCGCGGCGCTGCGCGGCCATCACATCGCGACCGGGCTCGACGCCGCGACACGTGGGCTGGCGCAGCAGGCGTTGGAGAGCGGCTTCCACCTCGCGTTCTTCGCCTGCGCGGCGATGCTGGGATTGGCGTTGCTGATCTGCCTGGGGCTGCGCGACACCATCCTGAAGTAGCCCGCGGCCCGGCACGCATTCGACATCTTGCGCGCGGCCGGCAATTCCCGGCTAAATCCGCAATGAAACGGCGCGCGAAGCGTCGCGAGTGGGGATCGCCGGGAATGAGAGTGGATTTCGTCAGCCGCGTGCGCAGCAACCCGGATTTCACCACGCTGGTCGCGGAGCGCGGCCGGTTCGGCTGGACGCTCGCCGTCATCATGGTGGCGATCTACTTCAGCTTCATCCTGTGCGTGGCGTTCGCGCCGGGCCTGATGTCGATCCAGGTGGGTCGCGGCCTGACGCTGGGCTTCCCGCTCGGGATCGCGGTGATCCTCAGCGCCATCGTGCTCACCGGCCTCTACGTGCTTCGCGCCAACGGCGAGTTCGACGACCTGACCCGCCGTATCGTGGCGGATGCGCAATGAACCGTCCCGTGTGGCTCGCCGGCCTCATTGGCCTTGTGGCATGTCCGGCGTGGGCTGACGAAGGCGTCGGCAGGATCGACCTGCACGCGACCAATTGGACCGCGATCTGGATGTTCTTCGCCTTCGTGGCGATCACGCTGGCGATCACCTTCTGGGCGGCGCGGCGGACGCGTTCGGCCAGCGACTTCTATACCGCGGGCGGCGGCATCAGCGGCTTGCAGAACGGCATGGCGATCGCCGGAGACTACATGTCGGCGGCTTCGTTCCTGGGCGTCTCGGCGCTGGTCTACACCAGCGGCTATGACGGCCTGATCTACTCGATCGGCTTCCTGGTCGGCTGGCCGATCGTCATGGCGCTGATGGCCGAGCGGCTGCGCAACCTGGGCCGCTACACCTTCGCCGACGTGGTGAGCTACCGTCTCGGGCAAACCCCGCTGCGGGTGCTGGCGTCGTGCGGCACGCTGTCGGTGGTGGCGTTCTACCTGATCGCCCAGATGGTCGGCGCGGGCCAGCTCATCAAGCTGCTGTTCCAGGTGGACTACATCTATGCCGAGGTGCTGGTGGGTGTGCTGATGACGCTGTACGTGACCTTCGGCGGCATGTTGGCGACGACCTGGGTGCAGATCATCAAGGCCTGCATGTTGCTGGCGGGCGCCACCTTCATGGCCGGCGCGGTGTTGGCGCGCTACGGCTTCGACCCGACGGCGCTGCTGGCCGAGGCGGTGCGGGTGCATCCCAAGCACGCGGCGATCATGGCGCCCAGCGCCGCGGTGGCCAGCCCGGTCTCGACGCTCTCGCTCGGCCTCGCGCTGATGTTCGGCACCGCCGGCCTGCCGCACATCCTGATGCGCTTCTTCACGGTGGCCAACCAGAAGGAAGCGCGCAAGAGCGTGTTCTTCGCCACCACCATCGTCGGCTACTTCTACCTGCTCACCTTCATCATCGGCTTCGGCGCGGTGGCGCTGGTCAGCACCAACCCGCGCTACCTCGACGCCGGCGGCAAGCTGCTCGGTGGGGCCAACATGCCGGCGATCTGGCTGTCGCAGGCGGTGGGCGGGGACGTGCTGCTGGGCTTCATCTCGGCGGTGGCGTTCGCGACCATCCTCGCGGTGGTCTCGGGCCTCACCTTGTCCGGCGCCTCGGCGATCAGCCACGATTTGTACGCGAGCGTGGTCGCCCGTGGCCGGATCAACCAGCGCACCGAGCTGTTCGTCTCCAAGATCGCGACGCTGGCGATGGGGGTGGTCGCGATCCTGCTCGGCATCGCGTTCGAGAAGCAGAACGTGGCCTACATGGTCGGCCTGGCGTTCGCGGTGGCCGCCAGCTCCAACTTCCCGGTGCTGCTGCTGTCGATGTACTGGAAGCGGCTGACCACGCGCGGCGCGGTGATGGGCGGCTTCCTGGGCCTGGTCAGCGCCCTGGTGCTGACCGTCCTGAGTCCGGGCGTGTGGGTCACGGTGCTCGGCCACCCGGCGGCGATCTTCCCGATCACCAATCCCGCCCTGTTCTCCATGCCGCTGGCGTTCATCGGCTGCTGGCTGTTCTCGATCACCGACACCAGCCGGGAGTCGCTGGCCGAGCAGGACCGCTTCGAGGCGCAGTACGTGCGCAGTCAGACCGGCATCGGCGCGGAGGGGGCCGCCGTCCACTGACCGCAGCGCTGCGCCGCCTGCAACCCGTTTCGGCTTGACGGGGCAGGCCGGAGACATCTTGTAGGTGGCGCAAACCGCGCTGGACGGGACTTCCATGGATTATGCGACGCTGGGCTTCGGCTCCACCTTCTCCGACTTCGCGTCCCGCGACGGCTTGGTCCGGCTCGACCGGCGGTTCGTGGATCGTTTGGCCGACGAGAACGCGGCGCTGCACGTCAGGCTGATGACGGCGCGGGCCGATCCCGCCGCCCTCGATGCCCGCGCGGAGAGCGAACTCGTGGTCGATCTCGGCCCGGCTCTGGGTGACTTCGTGGCCGAGTTGTTCGGCATCGAGGACGCGGTGGCCGAGGTCGCGGCACTCACCAAGCGGCTCGACCCGATCCATGCCTGCAAGCGGCTGTTCGTGCAGCGCCAGGCGGTGAAGAAGTATCCGGATCCGGCCGGCTTCGACGCCGACGCGTTGCGCGCGGCGCTGGAGGAGGCGATGGCGACCCCGCTCGACGAGCTGGCGTTCGCCGAGCACATCCTGGCCTGGGAGAAGAACGAGCGCGCCGAGCCGCTCGACCTCGCGATGCGCTACGCCGCCTGGGCGACGCTGAGCGAGCCGGGCCGGGCGCGGCACGGCGGCGGCACGCTGTTCCACGTGCCCAAGCGGCCGGACTTCCAGCGCCTCGTCCCGGTCGAAACCGTCGTGCGCGATGGCGTGACCATGTTGCAGTTGCCCGAGCACGAGCATTGCGTCCGCGACGGCTTCAGCCTGACCGATCCCGGCATGGACGCGCAGCACGCGCTCGACCAGATGAACTACTGCATCTGGTGCCACAGCCAGGCCAAGGACAGTTGCAGCAAGGGCCTGCGCGACCGCAAGACCGGCGCGTTCCAGAAGAGCCCGTTCGGCGTCACCCTGGCCGGCTGCCCGCTCGACGAGAAGATCAGCGAGATGCACGCGTTGCGGGCGCAGGGGCACCTGTTGGGCGCGTTCGCCACCATCGCGGTCGACAACCCGATGATGGCGGCCACCGGCCACCGCATCTGCAACGACTGCATGAAGGCCTGCATCTACCAGAAGCAGGACCCGGTCGACATCCCGCAGGCCGAGACGTCGGTGCTGCGCGACGTGCTGGCGCTGCCCTGGGGCTTCGAGATCTACGCCCTGCTGACGCGCTGGAACCCGCTCGACATCCGCCGCCCGCTGCCGCGCCCGGACAGCGGGCGCAAGGTGCTGGTGGTGGGCCTCGGCCCGGCCGGCTTCACGCTGGCGCACCACTTGATGAACGACGGCCACACCGTCGTCGCGGTCGATGGGCTCAAGATCGAGCCGTTGGGCTTCGATCCGCGCACCCCGGTGCAGGACGCAGACTCGCTGTTCGAGGATCTCGACGACCGCATCATGGCGGGGTTCGGCGGTGTGGCCGAATACGGCATCACCGTGCGCTGGAACAAGAACTACCTGAAGCTGGTGCGCCTGCTGCTGGAGCGGCGGCCCGAGTTCGCGATGTTCGGCGGTGTGCGCTTCGGCGGCGGCGGCACCGTCTCGGTCGACGACGCCTGGGCGATGGGCTTCGACCACATCGCCCTGTCGATGGGCGCCGGGCGGCCCACGATCATCGACATGCCCGGTGGCCTCGCGCGCGGCGTGCGCCAGGCCAGCGATTTCCTGATGGCGTTGCAACTGAGCGGGGCGGCCAAGACCTCGTCCATCGCCAATCTGCAACTGCGGCTACCGGTGGTGGTGATCGGCGGCGGCCTGACCGCGATCGACACCGCGACCGAGAGCCTCGCCTACTATGTCCGCCAGGTGGAGAAGTTCGCCTTGCGCCACCGCACGTTGGTGCGCGAGCGCGGCGAGGCGGCGGTGCAGGAGCGCTGGACCGACGAGGAGCGGGAGGTCGCCCGGGACTTCCTCGCCCATGCGGCGGCGATCCGTGGCGAGCGCGAGGCTGCGGCGCGCGAGGCTCGCGAGCCGGACCTGGCCCGCCTGTTGGAGAGCTGGGGCGGCGCCACCGTCGCCTACCGCCGCAAGCTCACCGACGCGCCGAGCTACACGCTGAACCACGAGGAAGTGGCGAAGGCGATGGAGGAGGGCGTGCGCTTCGCCGAGGGCCTGGCGCCGCTCGCGGTGCGGACCGACCGCTTCGGCCACGCTTCGGGCCTCACCTGCAGCCACAGCGACGGTTCCGAGGTGACGCTGCCGGCGCGCGCGGTGATCGTCGCCGCCGGCACCCAGCCGAACACCGTGCTGGCGCGCGAGGACGGGCGCATCCGGCTCGACGGCCGCTACTTCCAGGCGATCGACGCCGACGGCCATCCGGTGACGCCGGTGCGCGGGCTGAGCAAGCCGGACGAGGCGGCGGTGCTGATGCACCGCGACGACGGCAGCGGCCGCTTCATCAGCTTCTTCGGCGACCTGCACCCGAGCTTCTTCGGTAACGTCGTCAAGGCGATGGGCAGCGCCAAGCGTGGCTATCCGGTGCTGACCCGGGCGTTGGCGGCCTTGCCGGCGTCGGGCATCGACGGGCGGGCGCTGATCGCCCGTTGCCGGGACGAACTGACCGCCACCGTCCATGCCGTGAACCGGCTGACGCCCACCATCATCGAGATCGTGCTGCGGGCGCCGGCGGCCGCCCGCGCGTTCCGGCCGGGGCAATTCTATCGGCTGCAGAACTTCGAGATGCTGGCGGCCCGCCTCGACGAGCCCGGCATCGGCCGCACGCTGCTGGCGATGGAAGGCCTGGCGATGACCGGCGCCTGGACCGATCCGGCAGCGGGGCTGGTCTCGGTGATCGCGCTGGAGATGGGCGGCAGCTCGGACCTGTGCGCCACCATGCGGCCGGGCGAGCCCGTGGTGCTGATGGGGCCGACCGGCACCCCCACCGAGATTCACTCGGACACCACCGTCGCGCTGGTCGGCGGCGGGCTGGGCAACGCGGTGCTTTTCAGCATCGGTGCGGCACTGCGCGCGGCCGGTAGCCGGGTGGTCTACTTCGCCGGCTACAAGGCGCTGCGCGACCGCTACAAGATCGAGGAGATCGAGCGCGCCGCCGACGTCATCGTCTGGTGCTGCGACGAGGCGCCCGGCTTCACGCCGACCCGCAAGCAGGACCGCGCCTTCGTGGGCAACATCGTGCAGGCGATGGCGGCTTACGGGTCCGGGGCCTTGGGCGAGCAGGCGGTGCCGTTGCGCGACGCCGAGCATATGGTGGTCATCGGCTCCGACCGCATGATGCAGGCGGTCGGGATAGCGCGGCATGGCGTGCTGGCGCCCTACCTGAAGCCGGGGCACAGCGCGATCGGTTCGATCAACAGCCCGATGCAGTGCATGATGAAGGAGGTCTGCGCGCAGTGCCTGCAGCCGCAGGTCGATCCCGTGACCGGTGAGCGCAGCGTGGTGTTCAGTTGCTTCAACCAGGACCAGGCGCTGGACCGGGTGGACTTCACGGCACTGCATGACCGGCTGCACCAGAACGGCGTTCAGGAGAAGCTGACCGCGCAGTGGATCGACCGCGCGCTGCGCCGGCTCGACGCGCGCCCGGCGCTGGCGGCGGAGTGATGCAGCCGCCGGTCGGGCCCGAGGTCGATCCGACCCCGCGGCCATTGCCGGCCCGGGTCCGGGTTCGCGGCGTGTATGCCGAATTGGAGCCGCTGCACCCGCGCCATCTGCCCGAACTCTGGCAGGCGGCGCGGACCGGCGATCCGGTGGCGGACGCGAGTTGGGCCTATCTCGGTTACGGCCCGTTCCCGACCCAGGCCGCGATGGCCACGACGGTGGCCGATCTCGCCAGCAGCCACGACCCGATGGCCTGGGCGGTGCGCCCGGTGGCGACGGGCGTCGCGTCCGGCTGGCTGACGCTGATGGACATCCAGCCGCGTCACGCCGCGATCGAACTCGGCAACATCTGGTTCGCCCCGGTCATGCAGCGCACCCGTGCCGCGAGCGAGGCGATGTTCCTGCTGATGCGCGTGGCGATGGACGAACTCGGCTACCGGCGCCTGCTGTGGAAGTGCAACGCGCTGAACGCACCCAGCCGGCGCGCGGCGGACCGGCTCGGCTTCAGCTTCGAGGGCATCTTGCGCGCGCATTACGTCATCAAGGGCCGCCGGCGCGACTCCGCCTACTACAGCCTGCTCGCCGAGGAGTGGCCGCGCGCCCGCGATGCGCTGACCGCTTGGCTGTCGCCGGACAACTTCGATTCCGGCGGCAATGCGCGCGCTGGGCTTGCGCAGATCCGCGAGAGCCTGATGATCGCGGAATGACACCGCAAAACGCCTCGTCCGACGTCGGCAACCGGCGTTTCTTCTCCAACACCGGGCCGCACTCGGCCGCTACCCTGGCCGCCTTGGTCGGTTGTCCGGCATCGGACGGATCGCGGCAACTTGCCGGTCTGGCGTCGCTCGAAGCTGCCGAGCCGGACCGCATCGCCTTCATCGGCGATGTCCGGCACGCCGCTTCCCTGGAGCGCACCAGAGCGGGCGCGGTCCTGGTGCCGGGCGAGTTGGCGGCCCGAGTGCCGCGAGGCACGCTGGCGCTCGTGACCGACGATCCAGTGGCGGCTTGGGCGAAGGTGGCGGCGTTGTTCCACCCGATGCCGGCAGTCACACCCGGCATCCATCCCTCGGCGGCGGTCGAGGGCGGGGCCGTGGTCGATCCGGCGGCGCAAATCTGCGCGCAGGCGGTGGTCGAGGCCGGCGCCGAGATCGGGCCGGGCTGCCGCATCGGGCCGGGCGCGGTGATCGGCGCCGGCGTGGTGCTTGGAGCTGATTGCCGCATCGGCGCGCAAGCCAGCATCAGCCATGCCTGGCTCGGCGCCCGGGTCTACGTCTATCCCGGCGCTCGGATCGGCCAGGAGGGCTTCGGCTTCTCCATCACCGCCCAGGGGTTCGTCACGGCCCCGCAACTAGCCGGGGTGGTGATCGGCGACGACGTGGAGATCGGCGCCAACACGACCATCGACCGTGGCGCGCTCCGCCACACCGAGATCGGCGCCGGCACGCGCATCGACAACCTGGTGCAGGTCGCGCACAACGTCCGCATCGGCCGGCATTGCGCCATCGCGGCCCAAGTCGGCCTCTCGGGCTCGGCCGAGATCGGCGACTTCGTGGTGATCGGCGGGCAGGCGGGGGTCGCCGACCACATGCGGGTCGGCCACCGGGCCAGGGTCGGCGCTCAATCCGGCGTCATGTCGCAGATCGCGCCGGACGCCGTGGTGGTGAGCAGCCCGGCGCGCCCGGTGCGCGACGTGTTCCGCGAGATCGCTACCCTGAAGCGACTGGCGAAGCGTCCGTCGCCGGCATGAACTGGCGTGGGATGATGGCACCGCGATGCCGGATGATGGTGCCGGCGAGACGGTGGCCGGCGCGCGCGGCGCTGGCGATGTCGCCGCCCCGCAGCCTGGCGGCGAGATAGCCGGCAGCAAAGCTGTCACCGGCTGCCGTGGTGTCCACGACGTCGGTCACGGGTTCGACCGCGACGCGCAGGTCGGGCTGGCCGGGCAGGATGTGGCAGGTCGCATCCGGCAGCTTGAGCAGCGCCTCCGCGCCGCACTTGCGCAGGCGGGCCAGCATGGCCTTCTCGTCGGTGTCGCCGAACAGCGGCGCCAGATCGTCCCAGCCGGCGAGGACGACATCGGAGCGACACAGAGCCGCTTCGTAGGCGGTACGCGCGACGGCGATGTCGGGCCAGCCACGAGGCCGGAAGTTGGTGTCGAACGCGACCCTGGCACCGCGCTGCCGGGCGGTATCGAGCACGGCGAACAAGGCGTCGCGGTCGGCGGCGTCGTACAGCGACAGGGTGATGCCGGACAGGTACAGCACGCTCTGCGCTCCAAGGCCGGAGGCGATCCGCTCAGACCCGGGCAGGCGGAACAGGCGGCGGGCCGGGGCGGCATCGCGCCAATACGAGAACCGGCGTTCGCCGGCGGCATCGGTCTGGATGATGTAGAGGCCCGGAAGCTGTCCCGCCGCGCGCAGCACGAGTTCGGTGCCCACTCCCTCCTCACGCCATGCCGCCAGCATGGCGTCGCTGAACGGATCGTCGCCCAGCGCCGTCACGTAGTCGACCGCGATCCCGAGCCTGGCCAGGTAGACCGCGGTGTTGAGCGTGTCGCCGCCGAAGCCGCGCGCGAGCGTGCCGTCCGGGCGCTCGACCAGCTCGACCATGCACTCGCCGATGCAGGCGACGCGTGGCATGACGGCGGCTTCGTGCGGCGGCATAGTTTCTACCTCGGCGCGTGGAGCGGAGCGGTGATCCAGATCGACGACTCAGTGTGGATCGACGAGGCCGAGGTGCACGAGACCTTCCTGCGCTCGTCCGGCGCCGGCGGTCAGAACATCCACAAGGTTGAGACCGCGGTGCAGATCAAGTTCGATGTCCTGAACTCGCGCACCCTGCCGCCCACGGCACACGGCCGGCTCAAGGCGCTTGCCGGGCGCCGGATGAGTGCCAGCGGCGTCATCACGCTGACCGCGCAGCGGTTCCGCACCCAGGAGCGCAACCGGGCCGACGCGCTGGCCCGGCTGGTGGCGCTGCTGCGCGAGGCGGTGCAGCCGCCGCCCAAGCGCCGCCGCGCGACACGGCCGACCTTCGGTTCGGTGCAGCGCCGCCTGGCCGACAAGACGGCACGGGCCAAGACCAAGTCGGGTCGCCGGATCACGCATCCGGACTCGTGAGCTCGCCAGGCTCCGGGGCCAGGCCATAGCCCATGCGCCGCATCCGCCCGATCACCCGCGCCATCTCTGCCTCGTCCAGCACCGGAGGCTCGCCCAGCACCAGCGCCTGCACGTAGACGCGGGCCAGCGTCTCGACCTCGACCGCGAGCGACAGCGCGCCGGACAGCGTGTCGCCCAGCGAGATCTGGCCGTGCTGGCCGAGCAGGCAGGCGCGCCGGTCAACCAGCGCCTCGAGCGCCAGGTCGGACAGACGCTGTGTGCCGAACGTGGCATAGGGCGAGCAGCGGATCGAACTGCCTCCGGCCACCGCGACCATGTAGTGAAACGCCGGGATCGCCCGGTGCTGTACCGCGAGCGAGGTCGCGTAGACAGAGTGGCAGTGCAGCACCACAGCGACGTCCGGGCGGTGATGCAGGATGTCGCGGTGGAAGCGCCACTCCGAGGACGGGCGGCGCACGCCCGCGACGCTGCCGTCGAATGCCATTCGCACCAGGTCGTCCGGCTGCATGGTGTCGTAGGGCAGCGAGGTCGGCGTCACCAGGAAGCCGTCGTCCAGGCGCACCGACAGGTTGCCCGAGGTGCCCTGGTTGATGCCAGAGGCGTTCATGCGCCGGCAGGTCTCGACCATTTCGGCGCGCAATAGGGCTTCATCGCTCAACGCTGGAACTCCGGTTGCAAGGCCACGTACAGGGAACGGAACGCCGCGACCCGCCCGGCATACGCCTCGGCCATCCGGTCGTCGGGCAGCAAAGTCTGTAGGATTTCGGGTGTGGTCACGATGTCCGTGACGGGATGGCCGAGCGAGAGCCACGCCAGCCGGGCGGCGCCGACCGCCGGGCCTTTGGCGCCGCCGGCATACACGTTCAGCGGAATGCCGAGCACCGAAGCGATCATGCGGCCCCACAACCGGCTGCGGGCGCCGCCGCCGATGAACCCGGCTTCGCGCACCCGCACCCCTGCCCCGGCCAGGGCGTCGCGGGCATCGGCGAAGGCGAACGCCACCCCCTCCATCGCCGCCTGCGCCAGATCGATGCGCGAGGTGTCGGAGGTCAGGCCCATCACCACGCCTTGCGCGCGCGGGTCGTCGTGCGGCGTGCGCTCGCCAGCCAAGTACGGCAGCACCCGCAGACGGGACGGCCGCGCGCAGGCGGCTT
>CAXTVL010000020.1:0-17267 GCA_964247515.1 uncultured Acetobacteraceae bacterium
GTTGCGCACGGAGCGCAAGGTGTTGGCGTCAATCGCCGTCGGCCAGACGCGTCAGGGTGCGACTCTCGACGCGCAGATCGCCGCCGCCCGGCCGGCGCGCGGGCTGGCCCAGGATCAGGCGGATGCGGCGGCCCGGCAGGCTGCTGCGGATGCCGCACAGGCCGACTCGTTGCGCGCCGCCGTGGCAGCGATCGAGGCGGCACGCCGCGCCACCCATGCCCGCGCGTCCGCGCATCGGCGGGCGATGCCGGCGGTGGCGGCACCGCCGGTGGGCCAGGGCTGGACCGTCCCGGTATCGGGTCGGTTGAGCCGTGGCTTCGGGGCCGCGACCGATGCCGGGCCGTCGAGCGGGATCTCGCTCGTCACTCCCGGCCGCGCCCGGGTGGTCTCGCCCTGCGGCGGCCGGGTCGCGTTCGCTGGTCCGTTCCGCAGCTTCGGATCGTTGCTGATCGTCGATTGCGGCGACGATGCCCACATCGTGATGGCGGGCCTGGCACGGCTCGACGCCCGGCTCGGGCAGTTCGTCCGCGCGGGCGAGCCGGTGGGCGTGATGCCGCCCTGGGATCCGGCGCAACTGACCCAGGCGGCGCCTTCACTGTATGTGGAGTTGCGTCAGGGTGGGCTGGCCGTCGATCCCGCCGGGCGTCTGCACATGAGCAGCATTGGCGATGGGCATTTGCAGCCGAGCGCTTGGCCGGGTGATACTCGGCCGCGGGCGTGCCGCGACATGCGCAGCACTGGTTGCCCACGAGACCGGTTGCCTGAGATACACGTCGCCTGAGATACACGTCGCCTGAGACACTGGCCGCCCGTCGGGGAATGACCATTTTGCGAATTTGCCATGTCCGGGCGGCGGAATGGCCGGCGTCGGAGGGATAGCGCGGATGAGGTTACGTTCGGGACTGCTGCTCGGCTCGGTATTCGTGGCGGGCGTCGCGCTCGGCCCGGCCTGCGGGCTGGTTGCCCACCGCTTCGGGGTCTCGCTGTTCCCCCGCGCGCTGGCCCAGGATGGCGGCCGCGCCGAGACCTATCGCTTGCTCACGCTGTTCAGCGACGTGTTCGACAAGGTGCGGGCCGAATACGTCGAGCCGGTGAGCGACCGCGATCTGGTGGAGAACGCGCTGAACGGGATGCTGACCGGGCTCGACCCGCACAGCAACTACATGAATCCCAAGGCCTTCCGCGACATGCAGGTGACGACGCGCGGCGAGTTTGGCGGCCTCGGCATCGAGGTCACGCAGGACAACGGCTTCATCAAGGTGATCAGCCCGATCGACGACACCCCGGCCTCGCGTGCCGGCGTCAAGGCCGGCGACCTGATCCTGACGCTCGACGGCAAGACCGTGCAGGGCCTGGCGCTGAACGATGCGGTGGACCGGATGCGCGGCGCGCCCAACAGCCGCATCACGCTGCAGATAAAGCGCCAGGGGATCGACCAGCCGATCGAGCTGTCAATGACCCGCGAGGTGATCAAGATCCAGGTCGTGAAAAGCCACCTTGAAGGTAACGATGTGGCCTACATTCGGCTGAGCCAGTTCACCGAGCAGAGCGACAACAGCGTGCGCCGTGCCTACCAGCAACTCAAGGCGCAGTCTGGCGACCATTTGCGCGGCATGGTCCTCGACCTACGCAACGATCCCGGCGGCCTCCTCGACCAAGCGATCGCCGTCTCCGACGATTTCATCGACCATGGCGAGATCGTCAGCACCCGGGCGCGCAATCCCGACGACAGCCAGCGCTGGAACGCCAAGAACGGCGACATCACCGACGGATTGCCAATGGTCGTGCTGACCAACGAAGGATCCGCCTCGGCCAGCGAGATCGTCGCGGGAGCGCTGCAAGACCACAGGCGCGCCGTGATCCTCGGCACTCGAACGTTCGGCAAGGGCTCGGTGCAGACCGTCATCCCGTTGCCGCCCAACGGCGCCATCCGGCTCACCACGGCGCGCTATTACACGCCTTCCGGCCGCTCGATCCAGGGCCTCGGCATCACGCCCGACGTGCCGGTGGCGAGCAGCCGCAACGACCCGTCGAAATTCGGTCCGGAGCGCGAGGCCGACCTCAACCACACCATCCGCAACACGGGCGGCACGCCGAACGTGCCGATGCCGCCGCGCACCGACTTGCCGCCGATGGTGCGCGAGGTGCCGGGGATGCCGCCGGAGGGCTTCCCGAAATTCGACCCGACCAAGCCCGAGACCGACTTCCAGTTGCAGCAGGCGCTGGCCGTCGTGCGGGCGATGCAGGTGGCCAAACGCGCGTCGCGCTAAGCGCCACGGACCGATCCGCAGCGCGGGACATGCAACCTTGAGTCCGGCGGTGCGGGCGCTGGGTTGGTTCTGGGCGGGGCTCCTGGTCGCGGTGGCGGGCGTGGCTGTGGTGTTGCAGGTCCGAGGAGCGCCTCGGCCCTCAATCGCCAGGGCGGCGCTTGTCCGGCCGGGTCCGCCGGCTCCGCGCGCCCAGCCGCAGCCCCAGTCGTCAAGCGCGCCGCTTGCGGCCGCCGCGCCGTCGCCGCCGGTTGTGGCCGGACCTGGCGCCATTTTGCCGCCGGACCCAGCACTCGAAGAGCCGGCGCCCGATTACGTCGGGTTCGCGCTGCCCCGTATCGCTGCCGACGGGCGGGCGCCCATGCGGGTCTATGCCGCGGCGTCCGGGGGCGGCGGCCGGCCGCGCATCGCCGTCTTGCTCACTGGGATCGGGCTCTCGGCCGCCGAGGACGACACCGCCGCCGAAACCCTGCCGGCCGCGGTCTCATTCGCGGTCTCGCCATATTCTTACCGCCCAGACGCGCTGCTGCGGACATTGCGCCAGCGCGGGCACGAGAGCTTTCTGTCCCTGCCGATGGAACCGCAGGACTACCCGACCGACGACCCCGGACCCGAGGCGTTGCTGACCGGCAACATCGACAGTGTCAACCAGCAGCGACTGGAGTGGGCCATGTCGCGCATCGCGGGCTATGTCGGCGTCACCAGCGCCATGGGAACCCTGCGCGGCGAGCGGTTCGCCGGCAGCGCCACCCAGATGGCGCCGGTGCTGCGCGAACTGGGCGCGCGCGGTCTGCTGTACATTGATGCCCGGCCCGGAGTCCCGGCTACGCCAGGGGTCGTCGAACGCAGTGTCGACGCCGTGGTCGACGGCAGCGAACTGCGCAGCGAGACCGACCGGGCACTCGCCGAACTGGAGGCCGTGGCGCATGATCGCGGGAGTGCGCTGGGTGTCGCCGGGCCGCCGCACCCGGTCACGGTGGCTCGCCTCGCGAGTTGGGCCGCGACCCTTGCGGCGCGCGGCTTCGCGTTGGTCCCGGTCAGTGCGCTGGTGCCCGCCGCGTCGTCCGAAGTGGCCGCAAGCCCGGCCCGGCCATGACAAGTTCCGAACCAGTCAGTGATCCCGACTTGACGGCCTACCGTGCCAACGTGGGCGCGGTGCTGTTCAATCGAGATGGCCTGGTGTTCGTGGCCCGACGCGCCGACCTCGCGCCCAGCGAAGCCGACATCTCTGGGTGGCAGTTCCCACAAGGCGGCATCGACGGCGACGAGACGCCCCGTCATGCGGTGCTGCGCGAGTTGGCCGAGGAGATCGGCACCGATCGCGCGGAGATCATAGGCGAGCATCCGGATTGGCTGACTTACGATTTTCCAAGCGACATTCGGCTGGGTGGCGGCAAGACCACCTTTCTGGGTCAACGGCAACGCTGGTTCGCGCTGCGGCTGCTTGGAGCGGACTCCGACATCAACCTGCACCGGGAACCGACTCCCGAGTTCAACGCCTGGCGCTGGGTGCCGCTTCACAGTGTACCGGCGATGGTGGTCGGGTGGAAACGCCCGATCTACGAGAGGCTCGTGGAGGTGTTCGCGATCCACACCAGGCGCTAGGGTGGGTGTTGCACGACACGTTGCGTTGCCACGGTGCTCGCGGCGGGAGTTACAGCCTGGTCAGCCCCACATCGATCAGCTCGGCCTGCTCAGATGGCGCGGAATGTTCGACATCATGTCTGCCGGCAGGCGGCGGCGCCACATCCATCAGTACGACCGCGGTTGCTCTCGTCGCCTGCGTCCGCCCTCGCCTGTCCATCGGCGGCAGTTACTCAGCGGCGCGACGGTCAAGTGAGATATCGAAACGGCGCAACAGTCGATACAACGTTACCCGTGACACTCGCAACTCACGTGCCGTTGCCGTCACGTTCTGGCGGTTGCGGACCAGGCACTCGATCAGCGACTCCCTCCCGATCGCCACCGACCTTGGCAGCATGGTCTTGATGTCGTCCTCTGGCGCGGGATCGGTGATGGCCGAGCGGCGCCTAGACGGTGTCAGGCTGAGGTCGTCTAACTGGATGACGCCGCCGTTGCACATCACGACGGCGCGGAAGATGGCCGATTTCAGTTCCCGCACGTTGCCCGGCCAGTCGTGCTCCACCAGCGCGGTCATCGCCTCGTTGGAGATAGCGTGCACCTCACGCCCAACCTGCTCCGAGCTTTCGATGAGGAATCGATAGGCAAGCGGCTCAAGGTCGCCGGCACGCTCACGCAGTGGCGGCATGTGGAGAGACAACACGTTGAGCCGATAGAACAAGTCCTCACGGAACCGCCCCTCCTGCATGGCTGCGTTCAGGTCGACATTGGTCGCGGCGATGATCCGCACGTCGACCGCGATCGCGTCGCCACGGCCGCCGACCCGGACGATCTTGCCCTCCTGGAGGAAGCGCAGCAGGTGACTTTGCAAATCGACCGGCATGTCGCCGATCTCGTCGAGAAACAGCGTGCCGCCATTGGCGTGCTCGATCTGGCCGATCTTGCGTGCCGTGGCTCCGGTGAACGCACCCTTCTCATAGCCGAACAGTTCGGATGCGATGAGATCGGCTGGCAGGGCTGCGCAGTTGACTGCCATGAACGGCCCGGTACGGCGCCGGCACGCGGCATGTATGGCGCGGGCCGACACCTCTTTCCCGGTCCCGCTCTCGCCGGTGATCAGGATTGGTGCGTCTGTCACCGCGAATTTGCGGAGTATCCTGGAGACGTCTCCCATCTGTGGGCTCAAAGAGGTCATTGTAAGCATATGTAGAGCATCAAACGTGCCAAGCGGACGGTTTATTGTCGATAAATTGTGGTGCGAGGACATAACGTTCGCCTTACACAGTGTTACGTCTAGCCTCGGTTGCGGGCTTGGTGCCCCTTCGCCACGGTGACGGCGGGATCACGAGCGGAGTGGACGAGGCGTCCGCGACGCGCTGGAAACAGTGGTACACCCGTAACAATCTCATACGTTAGCTGACATCTAGATACAACAATAAACGTCCACGCAACAGCCGGGATAGGCGTTGCGGGGTTTTACCATCAAAAACCCGTGACTCTCGGCGGGTCTGGGTGAGGCAGGGTTTGCGGGAGGGTTGCGATCGATCGGCCGCGAGGTCCAAGCAGCAAATGGTGGCGCGCGCGGCACACCGATCGGTGACTTTCAAACGTCAACTTCCGATGGCACGAGCTTTGCGTTGACCGATGGTGCAATGCGGCATCAGTCCCGCGTGCTGCGGCCTACCGGTGAAAGTCAGTCGGATGTCTAAGATCAATCGTGTCGAGGCAGTGATGGATGGGTTGGAGCGGCTCGCGACCGTACCGGCGCGACGCGTCACGGAGCGTCATCCCACGCTGGTGCGGGCGTCGGCCTACGCCATGGCCGACATGATGGCGGTGGTGGTGGCCTGGCTCGGCGCGGCACCGGCACTGCAAGCCGCGGCGCTGCCCGGGCTGACCGAGGGGATTGAACCACTCAGTTTGGTCGGCCTGCTCTGGCTGGTGTCGGCTGTCTGCGTGGTGGCGTGGCTCGCCCCGCGGCGCCACCACAATTTGCGTCTGGCCTGGAACACGCAATTGAGCGACGTGCTTGCCGGCTCTGCCGTGGCACTCGGCGGCAGCGCTGTCGCGGGGACGCTGGCCCGCATGCTGGGCGATGCCGGATCGCACCCATTATCGGCGGGCCAGATGGTGTCCTCGGTGTGGGTGGCCTCTTGGCTCACGAGTTGGATGATCTTCGTCCCGGCCTTGATGGCGACCCGCACGCTGGCGCGAGGGGTGCTGCGCTCGGCTGGCTTCTGGACCCTGCGCACCGTGATCGTGGCGCCGCGGGCCGCCGCCGAGAAGGTCGAGGCGGCGCTGCGCTCCAACCATCGGCTTGGCTTCGCGGTCGTCGGCCATGTCGATCCGGCCGACGCCAGGCAGTCGGCGCAATGGCGCCTCGTGGACCCGACCATGGCCGACCTGGTGATCGTGGCCACCGATTTCGACCGTGCGGAACTGGTTGAGCAAACCATCAACGAGCTCAGGCTGACCGGCCTGCCGGTGGCGACGACCCTTGTGCATCCCGGGCTCTCCGGCCTGAGCAACCGTCACCGCGCCTTCAGCGGGCATGACGTCGTCTTGGTGCCCTCGCTGCGTGAGCCCTCGACGCCGGTCGGGGGCTGGGCGAAGCAGTGCATGGACAAGATCGGGGCTGCGATCCTGCTGCTGGTTCTGGCCCCGCTGTTCGTCCTGCTGGCCGCGCTGATCCGCCGCGATGGCGGCGACGCGCTGTTCCGGCATCAACGGTTGGGGGCCAGTGGCCGCATGTTCCCCTGCATGAAATTCCGCTCCATGGTGGCCAACTCCGACCGGGTCCTTGAGCAGTTGCTGGCGAGCGACCCGGCAGCGGCGGCGGAGTGGAACGCCACCCAGAAATTGCGCCGCGACCCCCGCGTCACCAGCGTCGGACGGTTCCTGCGCAAGACCAGCCTTGATGAATTACCTCAACTCTTCAATGTGTTGCGCGGCGAGATGAGCTTGGTTGGGCCACGCCCGATTGTCCGAGCGGAAATTGTTCGCTACGGAAGCGAAATACGTTATTACTATCAGGCGCGGCCTGGGCTCACCGGCTTGTGGCAGGTCAGCGGCCGGAGTGATACGTCCTACGCCCAACGCGTCGAGCTCGATGTCCGGTATGTCGCGAACTGGACCTTCTGGCGAGATGTCGCGATTGTTCTTAAAACGATACCGGCAGTAATCCTGCGCAAGGGCGCGGTTTAGCGCAGCATTTCCCGCGTGGACGCGGCGGGGCTGCATCCCCCCGTCACAGACTGGATGCGTCGGAGCAAAGGAGCTAGTCCAATCACCATGCCCGCTCAAACAACACGGCTTGATCAAGGTCCCTTGCCCCGCCCTGCGGCTGCCGGGCGCACCCGCCGGCTGAGCCTGTCGGCCGCCGTGCTGCTGGCCGGACCGACGCTGTTGCCGGCCTGCACCTCGACGTCGCAGTTGCCGCAAGCGCCCGCCGTCCCGGCCGCGAATTCCGGAGTGCTGCCACCGCTGCCGCCGTACCGCATCCAGCCGGGTGACATCCTGGACATCAAGTTGGTGCTCAACCCCGATCTCAACGAGGAAGTCACTGTCCGGCCGGACGGTCACATTTCGACCGCGATCGTTCCGGACGAGTTGGCGTATGGCCGCACCACCGAAGAGCTGACCAGGGTGTTGCGGCACGATTACGAGACCGACCTCAAGAACCCCCGCCTCACGGTCGTCGTGAAGTCGTTCGCGCCCACCAGGATATACGTCGGAGGCGAGGTCTCGATCCCCGGTGAATACGTCACGGTCGGACCCAACCTGACCTTGTCGCAAGCCATCGCGCGCGCCGGCAACGTCAAGGTGTCCGGCAGCAACAAGACGATCTTCATCATCCGCCGTGGTCCCGGGGACGTTCCGCAACTGTTCGCCACGCGCTATAACGCACTGGTCTACGCCAAGGACGCCTCCGCCGACGTCAGGCTGGCGCCGTTCGACGTGGTCTACGTGCCACGCACCTCGGTGGCCGAGGCCTATGTCTGGTTCAACCAGTACTTCCAGCAGTTCGTCCCGGTGAGCTGGGGCTTCTCCTATATCGTGGCTCCGGAGACGGGCAACGGCGTCACCCCGGTCCAGAACGCCACGCCGGCCGCGGCCGTCAGGTAAGCGCAGAGGAAAAGGCAGCTATGGTTTTGGAACCGACTTGGCGCGACATCGCGGGCGTCTTCTTCCGGCGCAAGCTCGCCGTCGTGCTGACCTTCGTGGTGGTGGTCGGAGCGGCAGTCGGGTACATCCTGTATGCGACGCCGCTCTACAGATCGGACGCCACGTTGCTGGTGAGGTTCGGCGCCGATCTGGTGCCGGCCATCGGCGGCCGCGAACGACCGGCGCAACAACTCCAATCCAACGAGCGACGTGAAACGCTGAACTCCGACGGCGAGCTGTTGAAGAGCGCCGACCTGATCCGTGTCGTGATCGACAAAATCGGGCTGGCCAAACTCTACCCCAAAGTCGCCGCCACTGCCGACAGCGATCGGATGAAGATCGCGTCGGCGCAGGCCTCGTTCACCGGCGACTTGGTGGTCGACGTCAGCGGCACCAGCGACGCCATCAACCTGTCCTACCTCAACCACGACCCGGTCCTGGCGCATCAGGCGATGCAACTCCTGGTCGACACCTATTTGGACCGAGAGACCAAGATATACTCCGATCCGCAGTTGCAGTTTCTGCAAAACGAGCGCGAGCAGGCCGGCCACCGTCTCGAGCAGGCCCGCACAGCGTTGGCCGAGTTCAAGGACCGCAACCAGATTTCGGACCTCCCCCAGCAGGTCTCGCAGGCCCTGCTGCAGCGCTCCAACATTACGGCGCAGTTGCAGGGCAATCAGGCGCATGTCGTGTTGGCGGAGAAGCGGCAGGCCGCCTTGGCGACCCTGCTCGCCAAGGTGCCGGCCAACGTGAGCAGCCAGGCCGGCAGCGAGAAGTACCGCGGGGTGGACGACACGCAGGCCAAGCTTGCCGACCTGCAAGCGAAGCAGCAGCAGATGCTGAGCACGTTCCAGCCGAACAGCCGCATTCTGGGTCAATTGCAGGCCGGTATCGCTTCGCTGCAATCGGCACAGCATCATGCGCAGGCCGACGCGCGCGGCCGTGATGCCACGCAGCCGAACGTCGTCTATCAGAACATCCAGACCGACTACCTGCGGGCCGCCGCGGACGCCGACAGTGCCCGTGAGCCGATCGCGGTCTTGCGCCAGCAACTTGCCGCGACCGACCAGCGACTGGCGACCCTGGAGCACAGCCGCAACGCCCTCGACGACCTGACCCGGCGTGCGCAGATCGCCGAGGACGCCTACAAGGCCTTGGCGGAGCGCTACGAGGAAGCCCGGGTCGGCAGCAACCGCAACGCGGACAAGATCTCCAGCACGGCGGTCATCGCAGTGCCGTCGATGCCCAACCTGCCGGCGCGCCCGCGCAAGAAGATCGTGCTGGCCGGCTCGGTGATCGCCGGGCTGATCCTGGGTTTCGGGCTGGCGCTGCTGCTCGAAGCCTTGGACGATCGCATCTACGCTCCGCGTGAGGCACTGGCGACCCTGCGTCTCCCCGTCTTGGCCACTTTCGGAAAAGAAGCCTAATGCAGCACTTCAGGAAGTCCGACTTGATGCCGGTGGCGGAACCGGCATCGCAGCAGGTCGCCCTGCTCCAGGACCTGCCGCCGCCGCCACGACGCGAGCCGTCGGGCTTGGCGACATCCGAGTTGTTGCGCTTGCAGCACGCCGTGAGCAAACGCAACAACGACTGGGCGGAAGTCACCCAATTCATATCGACGGCAGAAGGTGACGGGTGTTCGCAGGTCGCCTATGATCTTGGTTGGATCAGCGCCGCGTGGTTGGGCAAGCGGGTCCTGTTCATCGATGGCACGGCGATGCGGCTGCCGAACACCGCAGGGGCCGTGACAAAAGCATCCAGCCGCAGTCGCGCGGTGGCACCGATGATGCTGCCCCTGGATTTGAAGGCTATCGAATCCGGGCTGACCAAGGTTGCCGGGCTGCCATTCTACCAGGTCTCGCTGGGCGGCCCTCGACCGCACGGCGATATCGCACCTGGCATCGGTCACGTCTCGGACGTGCTCGAGGCGTTGCGCCGCAGCTTCGACCTCATCGTGATCGCCTCGCCGCCGACCCGGCGTGGCGCGTTCGGGGTTCTCCTATCGAGGTTCGTGGACAACAACGTGCTCGTCATCCGCAGCGGGCAGACCCGCAAGACCGCGGCTGAAAGTGCCGCCGAGACGATCCGCACGGCTGGCGGCAACGTGAGCGGCGTCGTCATGACGCGGCATTCCAATCCGGTTCCTCGCTGGTTGCGCTGGTTCTGATTCCGATCGACCCTGCACGACCCCGGTCCGGCCACGATGCATGTCGCAGTCGTAAACAACCTCTATCCGCCAATAATGGCGGGCGGGGCCGAGCTGATCGTGGCATGGCTCTGTGAGGAGCTGGTAGCGCGCGGCCACCGCGTCACCGTCATTTCCTGCTGCGGCCCAGATCAGGACCCGATGCCGATCGAGCACCGAAACGGTGTCGAGGTGATCCGGTTCTTTCCTCCCAATGTGTATTGGAGCTTTGCGCGCGAGGAGCAGCCGCGGCACCGCAAAGCCTTGTGGCATCTCAAGGACGCTTGGAACAGCGCCGCGGGCCGCCGGGTCGCGGCAATCCTGCGGGAGGCCCGACCGGACGTGTTGCACACCCACTTGCTGGATGGCTTCTCAGCATCCGTTTGGCGGCAAGCCAAGCGTTTCGGCGTCCCGGTCATCCACACCGCACACGACTACCATCTGCTCTGTCCTCGCGCCTTCCTCTTGACGCGGGACTGGAAATTGTGCGCCACCCCTTCCGTCGGTTGCCGTGTGTACCGGAAGTGGCACATGGCGACGACGCGCTACGTGGACTTCTTCGCCAGTCCCTCGCAATTCCTGCTCGACTACCATCGCGCCCGCGGCTTGCGTGCCAAGGCCAGTGGTGTCGTGCACAACGGCGTGCCGCCTCCCGCCAACGCCGCCGCGATCCGGAAGGCTCGCCAGCCTGTCAACGTGACGCGCTTCTTGCTGATGTGCCGGCTCACCCCCGAGAAAGGGGTGCGCGTCGTGTTGCAGGCCATCGCCCGGATGGCGCCGGACGTCATGGTGGAGTTGCTGGTCGCCGGACGCGGCGAGCTGGAAGGCGAGGTCAAGGCGGCGGCGGCAGGCGATCCACGGATCACGTTCCACGGCTACGTCGCAGGGGCCGAAAAGCAAGCGTTGCTGATCGCCGCCGATTACATGCTGCTGCCCTCGCTCTGGTACGAGAACGCGCCTGTCACCATCATAGAGGCCGCCGCCTATGGTCTGGGTTTGGTCGCAAGCCGGATCGGCGGGATCCCTGAGTTCGTCGAGGAGGGCAGCACCGGGTTCCTGTGCAAAGCCGGAGATGTCGGCGACCTGTGCGAGCTGCTGACGCAAATAGCCAGTCGCACACGGTCGCTCAAGGACTTTCGTGAGAGAAGTGACGTCCTCGCATCGCGCTTCGACGTCGCGGCGATGACTGACCAGTACGTGAAACAGTATCGGGATGTGGCCGCTGCGACGCCCGCGTGACCATGGTTGGGTGTGCCATCCACTCAGCGCGGGCGCACCGCTCGCAGAGGACGCCCGGTTCTTTCTGTCTCAGGCTCGCACGCGCCGGCCACTCAGCGGCTCCAACCTACGGCCGCGAAAGGCGCCGGCCGTCGGATACCTTCGGGTAGCGCTGTCATGTGCTGGGCCGGACATCGCGAGGCCGCTCGGTCAATCGCTGCCGGGCGGCACCGCGCCTGCGGAAGTCACCTGGAGCATGGTCCTTGCCGGGAGACGCACGGCTCCCAGTTCAGCTTCCTGTTCTGGCAAGCATTTTCAGCCAGCGGGTGCTCGCGCTTGGTAGGACGAAGTTTTGGGCGGCGCTGGCAACGGGTTGGCGAGCCAGGCCGGTCGCAGAATGTGGCGCATGGTCCAGTCCGCCACCCTGAGCGAACGGCCGCATCGACAACCAGCCGGCGGCCGCCATTGCGCTAGGCCCGTGGGCCCGAGCCATGGCGCCTGCCCTGGCAGGAACCCGAGCCAGGCAAGCAGAGGCAGGGACAGGCATATTGAACGCATCGGTTGGAGGCGGCGCAACGCCATGGCCCGCGAACTTGTGTAAGCATCTGCCGACCTCACATCCCATGACAAGCAAAGTTATGGGAGCCGACGTCCCGATGTGTCTCCTGTTCAAATCCCAGGATCCCGCGAGCTACGCCGCCGAGACCCGGGCGATGCGTCTCCATGGGCACGCCACCTCGGTCCGGCTCGAAGCCGCCTACTGGACGACACTGCACGAGATCGCCGAGCACGAAGGGATGTCGCTGGCACAGTTCTGCGCCGTCCTGCACGACGAGATGCTGCAAGGCGGCAACGAGATCGGCAATTTCGCTTCCATGCTGCGAGTGACATGCCTGCATTACTTGCGAAACCATGATGAATACATGATACAGATTACCGCGCGCCGGGCGGTTGCGGGTAAAATCGCCGCGTAGTAGCCCCATACTACCCTGCCGCCGCTCCGCTCTTGCAGTCTTGCGGCAACGACGACGGTGGGGCGGGGATGGATCGGCCGAAGCTGGCGGTGTGGCTCGCAGTGGCGGTGCTGGCGGCCCCGGCGGCGCTTGCACAGTTCAGCGTGCCGGTCAGCAAGCCATCGCCGGAGACGCTGTTCCGCAACCAATGCGCCACCTGTCATTCGCTCAACACCTCTGACGCGACGCGCCAGGGTCCGACACTCTACAAGGTGATCGGGCGGCAAGCGGGCTCGGTCCCAGGCTTCAAATACTCTCCAGGCTTCGCCCACGCCGACTTCGCCTGGGATGACGGCCATCTCGACGCCTACCTGACCAACCCGCAATCGGTGATCCCCGGCGCGGTGATGCCGTACCGCCAGCCGCGCGCGGACGTGCGCCACGCCATCATCTCTTACTTGGACGCGCAGCGCTGATGGCCCGCCCGGTGCATTCCATGGTCCGTGTGCTCGACGAGGCGCGCTCGGTCGCGTTCTACCGCGCCGCGTTCGGCCTCGAAGTCGATGACCGGTTCGCATTTCCGGATTTCACCCTGGTCTACCTGCGCGACGCCGCTTCCGGCTTCGAGGTCGAGCTGACGGTCAACCACGATCGCACCAAGCCGTACCAGTTGGGCGACGGCTACGGCCATCTGGCCGTGGTGGTGGATGACTTGGCCGCCGAGCACGACCGGGTCACTGGCGCCGGGCTCGCACCGACACCGTTGCGCGAGCTGAAGCACGACGGTCAGACGCTGGGGCGCTTCTTCTTCCTGCAGGACCCGGACGGCTACCGCATCGAGGTGCTGCAGCGTGCCGGCCGCTTCGCAAAAACAACATCGGGAGACGGACGATGAGGACAGTCGACAAGCGCGCCCGGATCGGCCGGCGCGGCTTCCTGCAGGCGAGTTCGACCGCGGTGCCGGCGGCGGCGCTTGCCTCTGCTGGACTGGGCGTCTCGGCGCGGGCGGCCTGGGCGCAGGGCGCCAAGAACGTGCAGCCGCACACCATGGCGACCCTGGTGCTGATGGCACGCGACATCTACCCACACGACCATTTCGCCGACGCGCTCTATGTCGCGGCCGCCCAGCCCTGGGACGACAAGGCCGGCACCGACGCGGCGTTCAAGGCAATGCTGGAACAGGGCGTTGCCCGCCTCGACGCCGACGCGCACGACCGCTCGGGCGGCACCTACCTCGCCACCGCCTGGGAGAGCGATCGCGTGGCGATCCTGCAGGGCGTCGAGCGCACGCCGTTCTTCAAGAAGTGCCGCAGTGACCTGGTGGTGTCGCTGTACAACCAGCCGGCGGTGTGGACCAAGCTCGGCTACGAGGGGTCGTCCGCCGAGCACGGCGGCTACATCCACCGTGGCTTCAACGACATCGACTGGCTGCCGACGGTCTGAGGGGCAACGCACATGGCACAGTTCGACAAGTCGGACGACAGCGTCGTCTGCATCGTGGGCTCCGGCGCCGGCGGCGGCACGCTCGGCAACGAGCTGGCGCAGCGCGGCGTCAAGGTGGTGATCCTTGAAGCCGGCCAGCGCAACGAGATTCAGGACTTCGTCAACAACGAGTGGGACAGCTTCGCCCAGCTCGCCTGGACCGACATGCGCACCACCTCCGGCTCCTGGCGCGTCGGGCGCGACTTCCCCAATTTGCCGGCCTGGATCGTGAAGTCGGTCGGCGGCTCGACGGTGCATTGGGCCGGCGCGTCGCTGCGCTTCGAGGAGCACGAGTTCAAGACCCGCACCGCCTATGGCGCGCTGCCCGGCGCCAATTTGCTCGACTGGCCGATCACGCTGGAGGAGCTGGCGCCGTACTACGCGAAGGCGGAGTACAAGATGGGCGTCACCCGCACCAACGGCATCCCCGGCCTGCCCGGCAACAACAACTTCCGCGTCATGGAGGCCGGTGCCCGCAAGATCGGCTACAAGGAGGTGCACACCGGACGCATGGCGATCAACAGCCAGCCGCGCGACGGGCGCGGCTCCTGCCAGCAGATCGGCTTCTGCTTCCAGGGCTGCAAGTCGGGCGCCAAGTGGTCGACGCTGTACACCGAGATCCCCAAGGGCGAGGCCACCGGCAACCTCGAAGTGCGGCCGGGCAGCATGGTCACGCATATCGAGCACGACGCCGGCGGCAAGGTCACTGGGGTTGTGTACGTGGACGACCAAGGAGCGACACAGCGGCAGAAGGCGCGCGTGGTGGCTGTCGCCGGCAACTCGATCGAGAGCCCGCGCCTGTTGCTCAACAGCGCCTCGGCGCAGTTCCCGGACGGGCTGGCCAACAGCTCGGGCCAGGTCGGGCGCAACTACATGCGGCACATGACCGGCAACGTCTACGGCGTGTTCGAGAAGCCGGTGCACATGTATCGCGGCACCACCATGGCCGGCATCGTCCGCGACGAGGCGCGCCACGACACCAAGCGCGGCTTCGTCGGCGGCTACGAGATGGAGACGGTGTCGTTGGGCGTGCCGTTCATGGCGGCGTTCGCCGACCCCGGCGCCTGGGGCCGCAGCTTCACCTCGATCATGGACGACTACAGCCACATGGCCGGCATGTGGCTGATCGGCGAGGACATGGCGCGCGAGACCAATCGTGTGACGCTCGACCCGCACGCGAAGGACGCGCACGGGATGCCGGTGGCGAGCGTGCACTACGACGACCACGACAACGACACGGCGATGCGCAACCACGCCATCCAGCAAGGGAGCGCCATCTACAACGCTGTCGGGGCCACCCGCATCATCCCGACGCCGCCCTATCCCAGCACGCACAACATGGGCACCAACCGGATGAGCGAGAAGCCGCGCGACGGCGTGGTGAACAAGTTCGGCCAGACCCATGACGTGAAGAACCTGTTCGTCTCCGACGGCAGCCAGTTCACCAGCGGTGCCGCGTGCAACCCGACGCTCACCATCGTCTCGCTGGCGATCCGGCAGGCGGAGAACATGGCAGGAATGATGCAGCGCCGGGAGATCTAGCCCGGCGCGGTTTGGCGCAGCGTCGGCGGCGGCCTATAAGCCGCCGATGCACGCCCGCTTCACCAAGATGCACGGTTGCGGCAACGATTTCGTCGTGTTCGACGAGCGCGGCGGGTCGCTCGGCCTGACTCCGGCCCGCGCCGCCGCCATCGCCGACCGCCGCACCGGGATCGGTTGCGACCAGTTCATCGTCATCGAACCCCCGCCAGCCGGCGGCGCCAGCGCCGCGTTCATGCGCATCCGCAACCCCGACGGGCAGGAGGCAGGGGCTTGCGGCAACGCCATCCGCTGCGTCGCGGAGCTGTTGTATGCCGAGACCGGCGGCCGCGAGATGGTGGTGGAGACGCTGGCCGGTCCCCTGTCCGCCACCGTGCTCACGGACGGGCGCGTCCGGGTCGACATGGGGCCACCACGGCTCGGTTGGCGCGAGGTGCCACTGGCGGACTTCGCCGACACGCTGCACGTCCCACTCAGCGAGGGACCGGTGAGCGATCCGGCGGCGCTGTCCATGGGCAACCCGCACGCGACCTTCTTCGTGCCAGACCTGGCGGCGATTGACGTGACGGCGCTCGGCCCGGCGCTGGAACACGCGGCGGTGTTCCCGGAGCGGGCGAACATCGGCTTCGTCCAGGTGCTCGGCCCTGACCGCATCCGGTTGCGGGTCTGGGAGCGCTCGGCCGGGCTGACCCGCGCCTGCGGCTCCGGGGCCTGTGCGGCACTGGTGAACGCGGCGCGGCGCGGCCTCGTCGAGCGCCTCGCCACCGTCGTCGTCGATGGCGGCGAGTTGGTCATCGAGTGGTGCCAGGACAGCCACGTGCTGATGACCGGGCCGGTCGCCACCAGCTTCACCGGCAGCATCGAGCTGGACGGCCTGCCGCGATGAGCGTCGACATCCTGACCTTCGGCTGCCGGCTGAACGCCTACGAGAGCGAGGTCATGCGCGGCCATGCCGCCGGCCTCTCGGATACGATCGTGGTCAACACTTGCGCCGTGACCGCCGAGGCCGAGCGGCAGGCGCGCCAGGCGATCCGCCGCGCCCGCCGCGAGCGGCCGGACGCGCGCATCGTCGTCACCGGCTGCGCTGCCCAGATCGCACCGGCCGCCTGGGCCGCCCTGCCCGGCGTCTCCCGCGTGCTGGGCAACGCCGACAAGCTGCTTCCGGAGAGCTGGACGGCGGAGGCCGGCTCGGCGGTGTCCGACATCATGGCGGCGCGCGAGACGGCGGCGCACCTCGTCACCGAGTTCGCCGGCCGGGCGCGGGCGTTCGTGCAGGTGCAGGGCGGCTGCGACCACCGTTGCACGTTCTGCGTCATCCCGTTCGGCCGCGGCCCGAGCCGCAGCGTGCCGATGGGCGTTGTGGTCGAGCAGGCGCGCGCGCTGGTGGCAAGCGGCTACCGCGAGATCGTGCTGACCGGCGTCGACATCACCAGCTACGGCCCGGACCTGCCCGGCCGGCTGACGCTTGGCCAACTGGCGCGGCGGCTGCTGGCGCTGGTTCCGGACCTGCCCCGGCTGCGACTGTCGTCGCTCGACCCGAACGAGATCGACGACGGTCTGTGGCGGCTGATCGAGAGCGAGCCGCGGCTGATGCCGCATCTGCACCTGTCGGTGCAGGCCGGCTCCGACCTGATCCTGAAGCGCATGAAGCGCCGCCACTCGCGCGCCGACGCACTGGCCGCCATCGCCCGCGCCCGCGCCCTGCGCCCGGGGCTCGCCATCGGCGCCGACCTGATCGCCGGCTTCCCGACCGAGACCGAGGCGCTGTTCGAGCAGACGCTTGCGCTCGTGGCCGAGGCCGAAATCCCCTTCCTGCACGTCTTTCCCTACAGCGAGCGGCCCGGCACGGCGGCGGCGCGGATGCCGGCGGTGCCGGGC
>CAXTVL010000021.1:0-17240 GCA_964247515.1 uncultured Acetobacteraceae bacterium
GTCTGCAGGCCGGCCAGCAACAGCAGCGCCATGAACGGCGCCGTCTTCCACACGTCAGCCACGATGATGGTGCCGAGCGCATGGTCGACCGAGCCATACCAGTTCACGTCAGACCGCTTACGAGGGCACGAGAGGAAGCCACCCGATCCCTTCGCGCAGTACCCCAGCCACGCACTCGATCGAGTAAGATCCTGCATCATGTCTCGGTGGTCTCGAGATGAAGCGGCGCACAGCTTTCGCCCAAGATCAGGGAAGGCTGGAACACGACATGGCGGGGCGGCATCCCGCCTCCGTGCTCGATGCGGTCGAACAGAAGGCGCAGCGCCTCGTTGGTCATGTCGGCCACGGGGTGCTCGGTCCGGGTCAAGCGCGGACGCAAGGCCCCGATGCCGGGAATCGTGTCGGTGGAAGCGACGGAGATGTCGTCCGGACACTTCAAGCCGAGATCGGCCAAGGCCCGCATGACGCCCAGCGCCATGACGCCGTTCGCGGCATAGAGCGCTGTCGGACCATTCGGCCGGTCGATCAGTTCGCGTGCCACCGAGTAGGCGACATCCTCTCGGAACTCGCCCGAGCGGATATGGTCCGGCCGGGGAGCGAGCTTGCGGGCCGCCATGGCCTGAAGGAGACCGTCGAGGCGACCGCGGCCCGTCGTCAGATGCATTGGTCCGGTGATCGTGGCGATCGTGCGATGGCCGAGGTCGAGCAGGTAGTTGGCCACCTGACGCGCGGCCGACACGTTGTCGATCGTCACGGTGTCGGATTTGCCGTCATCGACCGTGCGCCCGAACAGGACAGCCGGGATGAAGTGACCATCGGGATCGTTCTGGTTCTGTCGTAGCTTCGCGCCGACCGGGACAAGCAAGATGCCGTCGCACGACAAGGCCCGGATGCGCGCCAGGATCCGCCGCTCGTTCTCGAGTTTCTCATCGCTGTTGAATACCACAAGGGAATAGCCCCAGGCTGCCACCGCCGCCTCAGCGGCGCAGACGATGCGGGTAAAGAACGGGTTGGCGAGGTCCGACACGACGAGCGCGATGAGTTGGCTGCGCCCTTTCTTGAGATTTCGCGCCGCCGATATCGGCGCGTAGTCGAGGGATGCCACCGCCGCCACGACCCGCGCGCGCAGTTCGCGGCTGACGAAGGCGCTCTCGTTGACCACGGCCGAGACGGTCGCGGTCGAGACCCCGGCTGCCTTGGCCACATCCCTGATCGTCGCCAAACAGACATTCACCTAACCGTTACGTCGGTCAAAGCTGCGGCAAGGGGCGGCGGCTGTCCAGTGTCTCTCGCATAAATCCGCTTGCCTCGCCGCTCGCGTTCGGCAAACATCGCGAAACGGTTAGATCGTGTTCGCCACCGCGAAACATGGCGCGCAACGAGGGGGGGCACATGAACAGGCTGCTATGTGGGTGTCTACTGGCCGGCGCCGCGACGTTGGCTGGAGCTGCCCAGTCCGCGGACCGGCCCCTCCTCGGCATCGTGTCGATCTCGGCCAACGAGGCCAACAACGCGCGCTACATCGCTGGGGCGACGGCTGCCGGGAAGGAGGATGGCTGGACCGTGTCGGTGATCGACGCATCCGGCAGCGCCGACCAGGCCAATTCCGCGATCCAGAACTTCGCGGGCCGGGGCGCCGGGGCCGTCATCGACATGGTGTTCCCCTGGTCGTCGATCGGCGCGGGGCTGGCCGCGGCCAAGGAGGCCGGCGTCCCGGTGGTGACGTGGGGCGGCGGGCTGGGCGGTTCGGTCGCCGCCACGAACGGCTCGGGCGCGCCGGTTGCCCAGCCGGTGATCGACAAGATGGTCGCCGATCTCGGGAACAAGGGCGACCTGATGGCGCTGACCTACCGCACCGGCGAAGTTTGCCGCAACCGCGAGGCACTGATGGATCAGGTGCTGGCCAAGCATCCTGGCATCAAGGTCGCCAAGAACGAAGTTCGCATCCCCGGCTACTTGGAGGATGGCGCGCAATACGCCAACGCCTGGCTCGCCTCGCATCCAGCCGGCGAGGCCAAGCAGGCCATCTGGGGATGCTGGGACGACCCGGCCATCGGAGCCATCGGCGCGTTGCGGCAGCAGGGCCGCGACGACGTCGGTGTCTACGGCGTGAACGGCAACGCCCAGGCGATCGAGAACATCAAGAACGGCCACATGACCGCGACGGCCTGGGAGGACAGCTACACCGAGGGCTACCGGATGGTGAAGCTGCTCCGCGACATCAAGGCGGCAGGCACGAGCTGGACCCCCAAGGCGGTCGAGGTCCCGGCCGTGCTGGTGACTCAGGACACGGTTGCGCAGTTCATCAAGGGCCATCCTGACGCCGTGGGCCGATGAGGCCTGGCAGCGCGACGGCGGCGCAGAAGGGCGAGATCGTGGCTGCGACGGGACCTTTCCTCGTCGCCGAGGACATCGCGAAGTCCTACGGCGGCGTGCAAGTCCTCAAGGGCGTGTCGCTCTCGATCCACCCTGGCGAGGTGCACGGCCTCGTGGGCGCAAACGGTGCCGGCAAGTCCACGCTGATACGCGTGCTGGCCGGGCTCGCGCAGCCTGACCAGGGTCGCATCCTCTACGATGGACAGCGGGTCGCTATTCCCACGCCGCACCGGGCAGGCGAACTCGGCATGAACTTCATCCACCAGGAGCTGGCCTTCGTGCCGGGCATGACGGTGGTGCAGAACATCATGCTGGGCTTGCCCAAGCGGTCCCGGTTCGGGCTGGTCGACTGGCACGCCATTGTCCGCGACGTGGCGCCCGTGGCCCGGCGCGTCGGCATCACGGCGCCGCTCCTCGGCGCCGTGAGGGGCCTGCCTGCGGCCGAGAACTGGCTGATCAGCATCTGCCGGGCGCTGGTGCGCAAGGCGCGCCTCATCGTCATGGACGAGCCCACGGCGTCGTTGGCGGCGGGCGAGAGCGAACGGCTGCTCGCCATCGTCGAGGATCTCGCGCGGTCGGGCGTCGCCGTGCTTTACGTCTCGCATCGCCTCGACGAGGTCATGCGGCTCTGCCATCGGGTCACGGCATTCCGCGACGGCCGCTCGACCGCGCAGATCGGTCGATCCGAGCTGACGCGCCCTGTCCTGGTTGAGGCCATCGTGGGCCGCTTCGTGGGGCCGGCGGCCAAGGTGCCGGCTTCGGACCGCAGAAGCGGCATCGCCCTGAGTGTCCGAGGCCTCGTGCGCCGACCGCAGGTGAACGGCGTCAGCTTCGATCTCAACCGCGGCGAGGTGCTCGGCATCGGCGGCCTTGTGGGGGCAGGCCGGACCGAGCTGGTGCGGCTGATCTACGGCGCCGACAAGACCGACGCCGGCACCATCACGCTCGACGGCAGCCGGTTCGCGCCGCGCTCGCCCGCGCAGGCCGTCAAGGCCGGCCTGGGGCTGGTGCCGGAGGAGCGCCGGGCCGAGGGCCTTGTGCTGGGCAAGGGCGTCGCCTTCAACCTGCAGCTTGCCAACCTTGCCAGCATCGTCCGCGGCCCACTCCTGCCGTTGATCGACGGCCGTCGCCGCGAACGCTTGTCGCTGGCCATCATACGCGACCTCGCGATCAAGACGGCCGGCATAGACACCGCCGTGGGACGGCTCAGCGGCGGCAACCAGCAGAAGGTGGTGATCGGCCGCTGGCTGCTGCGCGGACCCAGGGTGCTGATGCTCGACGAGCCGACGCGCGGCGTCGACGTGGGCGCGCGCGGCGAGATCCACCGATTGATCCGCGAGCTTGCGGCCAAGGGCATGGCGGTGCTGGTCGTCTCTTCCGAGCCGGACGAGCTGCCCGATCTATGCGACCGCGTGCTCGTCATGGCCGAAGGCCGTGTCGTGCGCGAGCTTGCGGGCGCTGGAGTAACCCGCAACGCCATCATCGAGGCCAGCTACGCGCCTGTCGCGGCGGCAACCGCTTGACAGACACTCGTCCGAATCGCCGGCTGTCGCAGCGTGCCAAAGCATCGCTTGGCTTCTTCGCCCGCTACGCCACCATCCTTGGGTTGCTTGCCATGATCGCGGCCTTCGCGGTGCTGTCCCCGCGGTCGTTTCCGACCATCAACAACTTCCGCAACGTGTTGAACCAGGCCTCGCTCGCGATGATCATCGCCTCGGGGCTGACGCTCACGGTGGTGGTGGGCGAGCTCGACCTGTCGGTCGGCTTCGCCGCGAGCCTGCACGGCATTCTGGTGACGGGCCTCATCGTTTCCAGCAAGCTGCCGATCCCGGTCGCGATCCTGGCGGTTCTGGCGGCCGGCGCGCTGACCGGCCTCGTCAACGGGCTGATCGTGACCAAAATCCGGGTGAACTCGGTGATCGCAACGCTCGGCATCGGCACTGTCCTGACCGGCCTCGCCTTCGCCTATTCGGCCGGTGTGCCGATCGTAGCGGGCGTGCCAGAGAGCTTCCTGCAGGTCTCGCTGGGCCGCTGGCTGTTCGGCATCCCGAACAACATCGTGGTCATGGCTGTGGTCGTGGGCAGCCTGTGGGTGCTGGTCGAGCGCACCGCGCTCGGCCAGGAAATCCAGGCGGTCGGCGGCAACCCGGCGGCGGCCCGCCTCGCCGGCATCGACGTGGACCGCATCAAGATCCTGGGCTTCGTGATCTCCGGCACTTGCGCGGCGTTGACCGGCATCCTGCTCGCGTCTCGGCTCGGCAGCGGCACGGCGAGTGCCGCCGACGGCTACCTTCTCACCGCGTTCGCGGCCGTGTTCCTCGGCTCGGCGACGCTTCGCGACGGCGAGTTCCACATACTCGGCACGGTCGTCGGTGCCTTGATCATCGCGTTCGGGTTCAACGGCCTCAACATTTTCGGCGCGCCTACCTTCTCGCAATACGTGCTGCAAGGCAGCATCCTGATCGTGGCGGTCGGGCTGTCGAGCCTTGGCCGCTCCATCGCAGAAAGCTGATGCCATGACCCGCAAATGGGACGTCCACGTGATCGAGTTCGCGCGCTCGAAGCAGCAGCGCATGGCCGGCCTGATCCATGGCGCACCGCCCGACGAGGTGCACGACCTGCCGTTCTCTTTCGTGCTGGCCCAGAACGGCACCAGCACCGTGCTGGTCGACTCGGGCTTCATGCGCGAAGGCAGCGGCGAGGCCATGAGCCGAAAGTTCGGTATCCCCACCTGGATCTCGCCGCTGCGCATGTTGGCTGCCGTGGATGTCGGGCCCGAGGACGTGACCGACATCGTCCTGAGCCACGCGCATTTCGACCACATGGGATCGATCGGCAAGTTCCCGAAAGCGCGCCTGCACATCCAGAAGCGCGAGATCCTGAGCTGGCACGAGGCGATGGCGCTGCCGGAGCAGTTCGGCTTCCTGACCGAGATCATCAACCCGGACGATTTGCGCCACGCCTTCGATGCGGCGGTCGAGCACCGCCTCAACCTCGTCGACGGCGACGTGGACGACCTCCTGCCCGGCCTGCATGTGCGGCTCGGTGACGGGCACACGATGGGCCAGCAATTCATCGTGCTCGATACCGCGCGCGGCAGCCTGGTGGTGTCGGGCGACTGCGTCTATTCCCGGCGCAACCTGTGCGGCCACAACCATGACGGCGTCTACGTTCCGCTCACCAACGCGATCGGGAGCGCTTGGGATCAACTCAAGACCATCGACCGCATCAACAAGACCATCGAAGGCGACCTGGACCGCCTGATCATCCTGCATGACGCCGAACGCTGGAAGTCGATGCCGGTGGCGCAGGAGATCGAGGGCTTTTGCATCGTCAAGGCGTCCTGATCGGAACGAACAGCGATGCACCCGGGCGGCTACTCCGCCTTGCCGATCCAGAAGGCGAACCAGCCGCCACCGACCACGATCATCCTCCGGAGTCGGACGTCAGGCGTTGCGGGCTCCGCCGACGAGCGGGTCGGGGTGCGATCACACGCTTTCCGGCGTGACGATCTCGAACGGAATCGTGCGTTGTAGGATGACGCCCTTCTCGGTCTGCCCGATCGTGTCGATCATGGTCTGCACGAGCTGTGCCGAGGTCTGCTGCAACGGGTGGCACAGGGCGGCGGTGATCAGTCCCTCGGCCAGACCCTTCCTCGTCTCCGGGCCGATGTCTCGGCAGACCAGGCTGACCTGACGCCGCTGCCTGGTCGGCAACTCCCGCAAGGCCCGCAGCACCCCGGAGATCCCGCCGCCCACGACGTAGATGCCGAGCAGGTCGTCCATGTCGCCCAGCAGCCGGGAGACGATCCGGTAGGCTTCGTCGGGCTCCTCGTGCGTGGGCAGGCTGTCCTCGACCGTCAGGTAGCTCGTGTTCTCGCGGACGTAGGAGCGGAAACTCGCGTCGGCGATGTCCTGGCACTGATATCGGTGATTGCCGATCAGCACGGCGACGCGGCCCGGGCCGTGCGTGGTCTGGGCGATGAACCAGGCGGCGGTGCGACCGAGCTTCCAATTGTCGGTCCCCACGTAGCCGGCACGCTCGGGCGCCGACTGGTCGGTGATGTAGCAGACGGCCGGCCTGCCCCGGGCCTTGAGCGCCTGGATCGCCTGGCCGATCAGCGGGTGGTCCGCCGCGATCACCGCGGCGGCGTCGCAGTGCTCGCCCAAGGCGGTGAGCCGTGCCGCGATGTGCTCCGGCTCCAGCCGGTCGACGAACTCCACCACCGCCTCGACCGTCTCGCCCCGCCGCTGCTGCGCTGCCTCGCGGATGCCCTGGGCGATCATCCGGTACAGGTCGCGATGCGATTGCTGCAGCAGGAAGGCGAGGCGGTAGTGCGGCATCGACTCCCGCTTGCGCGCCTCGATGGCGCCCAAGCCGTAGAAGCCGATCTCGCTGGCCGCTTGCTGCACGCGCTGGATGGTGGCGGGACGCACCGAGGCGGTGCCCGCGAGGATGCGGTTGACGGTGGCGACGCTGACCCCCGCGGCCCGTGCCAGATCGGAGATGGTCGGTCGGCTCATGACGCCTCCGGGAACGTGTCATTGTGTCACGACACTTTTGACACGAAACGCCACTTAAGCGTGTTTGCCGTGAGACTACACTCAACCGCGCGTGATACCAATCAACTCTCGATCAAGAGCCTCGCCGGCCGGCGAAGGTAAGGGAGAACGTCATGACTCGTATGAGGCGCTTCAAGCGCTGGTCGACGTCGTTGACCGTGGCGGCGGTGTTGGCCGCCCATGCCTCGCAGGCGCTCGCCGCCAAGGTCTTCGTCGTCGGCGGCAAGCCCGACGACCCGTTCTGGTCGATCGTCAAGCGCGGCGCCGAGGATGCCGGCATCGTCGCCAAGGCGCATGGCGGCTCCGTCACCTGGCTCGGGCCACAGAACTACGACAACCTAGGGGTGGACGCGGCCGAGCTGATCCGCCAGGCCATTCACCAAGGGGCCGACGCCATCGTGGGACCGGACTGGGTGCCCGAGGCGATGGACCCCGCGTTCAAGGCGGTCGTGGCCGCCGGTATTCCGCTGGTCATCTACAACGCCGGCGGCCTCAAGGCCGCGGACCGGCTGGGGGCGATGAACTACGTCGGCAGCGACGACTACAAGGCTGGTGTCATGGCGGGCGAGTATTTCGCGGCCAATGGCGTGAACAAGCTGGTCTGCGTCAACTCGCTGCCCGGCGCCGCCAACATCGAGGCGCATTGCCGCGGCATGACCGACGGCATCAAGTCCAAGGGCGGCGCCGGCGCCACCCTGCCGCTGCCGGCCACCGCCTTCGGCAACGCGACCGCCGTGGCGCAGTCGGTCAAGGCGTACCTGCTGCAGCACCCGGACGTGGCGGGCGTCTACACCATCGGCAACGTCGACGCCAACTCGTCGATCAACGCCATCATGCAGTCCGGCAAGGCCGGCCGGGTGAAGGTCGGCGGCGTCAACATCGACGCCACCATCCTGAAGAATATCCAGGCTGGCACACAAATGTTCACGATCGATCAGCAGGGTTACCTGCAGGGCTACCTGGCGGTGTCGATCCTGAACGGTCATGCGGATTACGGCCTGTCGGTCCCTACGCGAGAGATCCTGACCGGCCCGCAAATCGTCGACGCCAGCAACGTCAAGGCGACGATGTCGGGCGTCAAGGCGGGGGCGCGCTGAACCCGGGCGGCAGTCTACAACCCGCAAGCTGGGGACCGGCGATGCGATCAGTCACCGAGACCACGACGGCCAGGCCACCTCGCGCGGCGGGCGCCCGCCTGCCGGCCTTGGGGCGGCTGTCGCGCCGACCGGAAGCGGCGACGGTGCTGGGCATGGTCGCTGTGTTCGTGTTCTTCTCGATCTTCGGCGGTCCGGTGTTCGTGGGTGCCGCGGGCTTTTCGAGCTGGCTCAACGTCGCCGCCGAGATCGGCATCGTAGCACTTCCCGTGGGCCTGCTGATGATCGCGGGCGAGCTCGACATCTCGGTCGGCGCGGTCATCCCGGCGGCGTCGCTCACCATGGCGGTGGTCTCCGGCTTCTATGGCCTACCCGACATCGTGGGCATCGCCGCGGCACTCGCGGTCGGGCTGCTGGTGGGCTGCGTCAACGGCCTGCTCGTCGTTCGCACCTCGATGCCGTCGCTGATCGTGACCATCGGCACCATGTTCGGTGTCATGGGCCTGACGCTGGGTGTCGCGGTGTTGCTGACCGGCAGCACCAGCACCGCCATCATCCCGCACCCGGCGACCCAGTTCCTGCTCGGCCGGTTCATCGGCGGCATGTTCGCGGTGCTGATCTTCTGGTGGGCGCTGGCCATCGTCGCGTTCCACACCCTGCTGCACGTCTCTCCGGTCGGCAACTGGATCTTCGCGCTGGGCGGCGACAAGGTCAGCGCCCGCAACGCCGGCATCCCGACCGAGCGCCTGACGGTGGCGCTGTTCATGCTGAGCGGCCTCAGCGCCGCTTTCGTGGGCATGGCGCAGTCGGTCGTCTACACCAGCGCGCAGGTCGCCGCCGGCCAGTCGTTCATCTTCAACTCGATCATGTGCGTGGTCATCGGCGGCGTGCTGCTGACCGGAGGCGCCGGGTCGGTCGCGGGGATCGTGCTGGGGACCATGACGTTCGCGATCGTGAACCAGGGCATCTTCTTCACCAGCTTCGATCCCAACCTGGGCAGCGTCATCATCGGCGCGCTGCTGCTGCTGGCGGTGATGACCAACGACACGTTCCGGCGACTGGCGTTCTCGTACGCGTCCGGGAAGAAGGGTGGCGCGCGATGAGCGGCCTCTCGCTCGGCGCCACCCTGCGCCGCCCGGAGATCGGCTCAGTGCTCAGCCTGCTGGCCGTCGTGGCGTTCTTCGTGCTGTTCGGCGGCGTCGATTTGGGGCGGCTGCTGGGGGCCGCGAGCTGGATCAATTTCGCGGCCAACCTCGGCATCGTGACGCTGCCGGTCGGGCTTCTGATGATCACCGGCGAGATGGACATCTCTATCGGCGCCATGATCCCGGCCGGTTCGATGACGGTGGCGATCGTCTCGGGCCATTTCGGATTGCCGATCGTCGTGGGAATGCTCTGCGCGCTAGGACTGGGCGCGGTGGTGGGCGTGGTGAACGGGGTGCTGACCATCCGCACTTCGGTGCCCTCGCTGATCGTGACGCTGGGCACGCTGGTCGCGATGCAGGGGCTGGTGCTCGGCGGGTCGGTGCTGATCACCGGCAGCGCCAGCGTGGCGTTGGCCGCGCCCGGCTGGAGCAAGGCGCTGTTCGGCCATCTGCTCGGCGATGGCTTCCAGGTCGTGATTTTCTGGTGGCTGGCGCTCGCTCTGGTCTACTTCTTCGTCGTCCACCGCACCCGCTACGGCAACTGGATCTTCGCGTTGGGTGGCGACAAGGTCAGCGCCCGCAACGCCGGCATCCCGACCCGTGGTCTGACCGTCAGCCTGTTCGTGCTGTCCGCGGTCAGCGCCGCCTTCGTCGGCATGTGCCAGGTCATCCTGTTCAACTCGGCCCAGGTCTCCGGCGGCATGGGCTACATCTTCAACGCGATCGTGGCGGTCGTGGTCGGCGGGGTGTTGCTGACTGGAGGCTTCGGCTCGGTCATCGGCATCTTCGCGGGAACGGTGACGTTCGCGGTGGTGAGCCAGGGCATCTACTTCACTGACATCGACCGCAACTGGTCGAACCTCATCATCGGCATCGTGCTGCTCCTGGCGGTGTCGATGAACAACGGCGTCCGCAAGATGGCGCTGACCCACTCGCCACGCAGAAAGAAGTGAGGACACAACCATGTCCGTTCCGATCCTCGAGCTCGAGCATGTCGACAAGTCGTTCGGCCCGATCGACGTGCTGCACGACATCTCGCTGAAGGTCCATGGCGGCGAGGTGCTCTGCCTGCTGGGCGACAACGGCGCCGGCAAGTCCACCCTGATCAAGACGCTGTGCGGCGTCCACAAGCCCACGCGCGGGACGGTCAGGGTGGACGGCCACCCGGTCGCGTTCGACACGCCGAAGCAGGCGGCGGCGATGGGCATCGCCACGGTCCACCAGTTCGGCGGCACGTTCCCGCTGATGAGCATCGGCCGCTCGTTCTTCGTGGGCGTCGAGCCGACGCGCAAGGTCGGGCCGTTCAGGGTGTACGACCGCAAGACCGCCAACGAGGTCGCGGTCAAGGCGGTGCGGCAGTTCGGCATCACCCGGATCGACGACGGCGACCGGCTGGTGGGCGGCCTCTCCGGCGGCGAGCGCCAGTCGCTCGCCATCGCCCGGGCGGTGCATTTCGGCGCCCGCGTGCTGATCCTTGACGAGCCGACCGCCGCGCTCGGCGTCAAGGAGGCGACGCATGTGCTGCGCATCGTCATGGAGTCGCGCAAGCGGGGGCTGGCGGTGATCTTCATCACCCACAACGTCATCCACGCGATGACCGTGGGCGACCATTTCGGGGTGCTGATCAAGGGTGCGCTCGCGGCCGATTTCCGCAAGGGCGAGCGCAGCCGCGAGCAGATCACCGATTTGATGGCCGGCGGCGAGTCGATGGCGGCACTCGAGGCCGAGGTGCAGAGCCACATGGAGAGCGTGTCGTGAAGATCGCCCTTGACCCTTTCATGCACCGCCATCTGTCGCTGGAAAAGCTGCCCTCGAAGGTGGCCGAGCTCGGCTACGAGTGGATGGAGCTGAGCCCACGCGGCGACTTCCTTGAATGGTTCAAGGCGCCGCGCGTGTTCCCCGACCGGATCAAGGCGTTCAAGCGGGCGCTGGGCGACGCCCATGTCGGCATCGCCTCGCTGCTGCCGATGTACCGTTGGGCGTCCAACGACGAGGACGAGCGCAAGGCGGCCGTCCGGCACTGGAGGCGCGCCATCGAGATCGCCGTCGAGCTGGGCGTGGAGACGATGAACTCGGAGTTCGGCCGCGGCCCGCACCCGGACCGCGGCACCTGCTACTGCTGCCAGTCCGGCGCCATGGTCGAGGCGTGCGAGGATGCCTGGTGGCGTTCGATGGAAGAGATCGTGCCGATCCTGGAACGCGAGGGCATCACCCTGCACATCGAGCCGCACCCGGAGGACTGGGTCGAGACGCTGCAGCCCTCGGTCGACCTGATCCGCACCGTCGACAGCGCGCGCGTGCGGTTCCTGTTCTGCACGCCGCACACCTTCTACTTCGGCGACGACATGGCGGCCATGCTGCGGGAGTGCGCCGACGTGCTGGCGCACGTCCACATCGCCGACACGTTCAACCACAAGGCCAGCTCGGGCCTGCGCTACATCGTCAACCCGCCGGGCTCGGCGGCGCGGGTCCACCAGCACCTCGACATCGGCCAGGGCGAGGTGCCGTGGGACGAGTTCTACCGCACCCTGCACGAAGTGGGCTTCGACGGCATCATGACCGCCTGCGTGTTCGCCTGGGAGGAGCGCGCAGACCAGTCCGGCCGCTTCATGCGCGGCGAGATGCAGCGCTACGTCGACCAATACTGGGCCGCCCAATGAGCCTGCACGTCGGCGTGATCGGCGCCGGGATGATCGGCCAGGAGCATATCCGCCGGCTCACGCGGACGGTCTCCGGCGTCGAGATCGTCGCGGTGGCCGACACGGAGCGCGCCCGCGCCGAGGCCGCGGCGCCGGCGGGGGCGACGGTGTTCGACACCGCGGCGGCACTGGTGGCGGCGGAGCCGGTGCAGGCGGTGGTGATTTGCTCGTGGGGTCCCGCCCACGAGGAGCAGCTTCTCGCCTGCATCGCCGCCGGCAAGCCGGTGTTCTGCGAGAAGCCGCTGGTCACGTCCGAGGCGGCGGCGCTGCGGGTGATCGACGCGGAGGTGGCGTTCGGCCGCCGGCTGGTGCAGGTCGGCTTCATGCGCCGGTTCGACGCCGACTACCGGCGGCTCAAATCGGTGCTCGACGCCGGCTCGCTCGGCGCGCCGCTGTTGTTCCACTCGGTCCACCGCAACGCCTCGGTGCCGGCGCACTACACCTCCGACATGCCGCTCAACGACACGCTGGTGCATGACGCCGACATCGCGCGCTGGCTGCTGGACGACGAGGTGGCCGGCGTCGAGGTTCGCGTGCCGCGTCGCTCACGCCGTGGCGGCGAGCTGCGCGACCCGGTGCTGGTGCTGCTGCACATGGCGCGGGGCGTGCTGGTCGACGTCGAGATCTCGGTCAATGTCGCCTATGGCTACGACATCCGCGGCGAGGTGAGCTGCGAGGAGGGAGTGGCGGCGCTGCCGAACCGTCCCGCCACGGTGGTCAGCGATCGGGCCGGCATCCGGCAGGCGATGCCGGCTGACTGGCGCGACCGCTTCGTGGACGCTTACGACCAGGAGTTTCGCGAGTGGGTGCCGGCAGCCGCGCGCGGTACGGCGGCGGGACCGAGCACCTGGGACGGCTACGCCGCGACGCTGGTCGCCGACGCGGCGCTGCGCGCGGCCGACAGCGGCCGCATCGAGCGCGTCGTCATGCGCGAGCAACCCGCGTTGTATGGGAGGCCTGCCGGATGCTGAACGGCGAGCGACTGATCGCGCGTCCGCTGCGCTGGGGCATGGTGGGCGGCGGGCGCACCGGCCAGGTCGGCTACAAGCACCGCACCGGCGCGCTGCGCGACAACACCGCCTATACGCTGGTTTGCGGCGCGTTCGATCTCGACGCCGACCGCGGCAAGGATTTCGGCATCCGGCTCGGCATGGACCCGGATCGCCTCTATCCCGACTACAAGGCGCTGATCGCCGGCGAGGCCGCGCGCGCCGGCGGCGTCGAGGTCGTCAGCGTCGCCACGCCGAACTTCACCCATTACGAGATCACCAAGGCCTGCCTCGAGGCCGGGCTGCACGTGATCTGCGAGAAGCCGTTGTTCTTCACCGTGCGCGAGTGCGAGGAGATCGCGGCGCTGGCCGACGCGCGCGGCCTCATCGTCGGCGTCACCTACGGCTTCAGCGGCCATCCGCTGCTGCACCAGATGGCGGCGATGGTCGCCAAAGGCTTGCTGGGCGACATCAGGGTCGTCGACCTGCAATACACCCACGGCTTCAACGCGGGTGACGACGAGGGCGCGCCGGATGCCGTGAAGTGGCGCACCGATCCCAACACTTCGGGCCCGACTTTCGTGCTGGGCGACATCGGCACCCACGTCCACTACATGGCCGAGGTCGTGCTGCCGCATTTGCGGATCACCCGGCTGCTGTGCGACCGGCAATCGTTCGTGAAGTCCCGCGCCCCGCTCGAGGACAACGCCAACGTGCTGACGCATTACGACAACGGCGCCGTCGGCCGGCTCTGGGTGTCGTCGGTGAACGCGGGGAACATGGGTAGCCAGCGCTTCCGCTTCGTCGGCTCGAAGGCGTCGGTCGAGTGGTCCGACGCGCGGCCCGACCGACTGCTCTACGAGGTGCAGGGCCAACCGTCGCAGGTCATGCATCACGGCATGCCGTACCTCGAGCCGGAGAGCCTCGCGATCGACCGCATGGGCGCGCTGCACACCGAGGGCCTCGGCGACAGTTGGGCCAACGTCTATCTCTGGATCGCCCAGGCGATCGACGCCCGCACACGCGGCGACGCGGCGTTCCTGGCGAGCCACCATTACCCGGGCCTCAAGGCAGGGATCGAGGGCGTGCGCTGGCTGGAGAACTGCGTCCGCTCGGCCGATGCCGGCGCGGTCTGGGTGGATTACCGGTGAGGCGCGGACCATGAGGCTCTCGATCTGTACCGACGTGATGGCGGACCTGTCGTTCACCGACATGCTCGACAAATGCGTGGCGCTGGGCGTGGAGGGCGTCGAGATGACCGGCGGCGGCTGGTCGCGGGCACCGCATTTCCGCGCCGACGAACTGCTGGCCGACCACGGCCTGCGGACGGCCAAGCTGAAGGAGATCGAGGCGCGCGGCCTCAGGATCGCGGCGCTGAACTGCTCGGCCAACCCGCTCGACCCCGGCGCCATGGGCGAGCGCCACCGCCGGGAGATGGAGCAGACTATCCGCCTGGCCGGCGAGATCGGCGTGACCAAGGTGGTCGCGATGTCCGGCCTGCCCGCCGCGGCACCTGGCGACAGCGTGCCGAACTGGCTCGTGTACACACAGAGCTGGCCCGAGGAGATGCCCGAGCGCGACCGCTACCAGTGGGAGGATCGCGCCTTCCCACTCTGGCACGACCTGGTGCGGCTGGCGGGCGAGGTCGGCGTCGAGCGCTACGCGCTGGAGAACTTCTCGGCGATGCTGGTGTGGAACCCGCGGACGCTGTTCCGGCTGCGCGACGCGGTCGGCCCCAAGGTCGGCATGAACCTCGACCCGTCGCACCTGTTCTGGATGGGGGCCGACCCGATCGCCGCCGCCCGCGCGCTGGGCCCGGCGATCCACCACTGCCACGGCAAGGACACCCGCATCGAGCGCGGACCGGCCGAGGTCGACGGCCTGCTGGAGCCGCGCGGCGTCGACGACGTGGCCCGTCGGGCCTGGAACTACGTCGCCGTCGGCGCCGGGCACGACCTGCAATGGTGGAAGGAGTTCTTCTCCGTGGTGCGCATGGCGGGCTACGACGACTGGGTCAGCCTCGAGATGGAGGACTTCACCATGTCCACCGAGGCGGGCATCCGATCGTCCGTCGAGGCACTGCAGGCGACGATCAGCCGGTAACGCGAACGGCAACGGCGCTCGGCATGACCTTGCCCATTGCCTTGGCCTGCGCGCCCTGCTGCTGGGGTGTCGACGACCTGGCCAACCCGCATCTGCCATCCTGGGAGCACGTGCTCGACGAGGCGGCGGCGGCGGGCTTCTGCGGGCTGGAGCTCGGCCCGTACGGCTACATGCCGCTCGATGTGCCGCGGGTCGGCGCGGCCCTCGCGTCCCGCGGGCTCCGGATCGTGGCGGGCACGATCTTCGACGACCTGGTGAGCCCGCGAAACCGGGATAACCTGCTGCGCCAGGCGAGCGAGGTCTGCGCCTTCGCCACCGCCCTGCCACGGCCCGACACGCATCCCGGCCAGCGCTTCGCGGCGCCATACCTCACCGTGATGGACTGGGGCCATGACGAGCGCGACCACGCGGCCGGCCACCCGGACCGCGCACCGCGCCTCGGCCCCGAGGCGCGACGCGGGTTGGTGGCGAACCTATGCGCCATCGCCCGGCTGGCGCGGGACCGCTACGGCGTCAGGACCGTCATCCACCCCCATGCCGGCGGCTATGTCGAGTTCGAGGACGAGATCGCCGGCATCGTCGATGAGGTTCCGGAAGAAGTCGCCGGACTTTGCCTCGACACCGGGCACCTCGACTATTCCGGGATGAATGCGGTGGAAACCCTGCGGCGCTACGCTTCCCGCACGGACTACATCCACTTCAAGGATATCGACGCCGCGAAGCACAGGGAGGTCATGGGCCGCCACATCCGCTTCTTCGACGCCTGCGCCGAGGGCGTGATGTGCCCGATCGGTCGCGGACGGATCGACTATGCCGCCTTGCGCCAGCTCCTCGTCGAGATCGCCTACAGCGGCTACGTCACCATCGAGCAGGAACGCGACCCACGCAACGCCCGGGGCGTGCTCGCGGATTTGGCCGCCAGCCGGACCTTCCTGCGGCGTGCCGGCTTCGCAGAGAGGTGATGGACGCCGAGGCGTCACGACGGAGCCGGCTGTTCCCCCCGGTGTTCCGGCGCGTGCTGCGGAAGCCTTGTCGGTACGGTGACGACGCGGCAAGTGAGCGAGCTCGGCATTACCGCAGGAGGGAGGCGAGCGGCCCGAGCCAGGGCTCGTAGCGCCGCCAGGCGCCCACCGCGCCGCGCGAGATCGGCTGCCGCGCCTGCCACTTGCTCGGCGTCCTGATGACGCGGACATGGCGCTCGGGCCGCAGACAGGCATCGTCCCAGGGCAGGCCGCAGGCGGCGACCAGGCGGCGGATCGACGGTTCGGGGTCGCCCACCAGCCGTTCGTAATCCAGTTCGACGAAGCGCTCCGCCGGCAGCACCGCGCGCCAGTGCGCGGCCAGGCGCTGCACCGCCCGGATCGCCGCGACCAGGCCGGGGCCGCCGGTCGGGAACGCGAGGTGCTGGTTGAAATAGGTGCGGTGGATCGACAGGGCGGTGTCGATGGGGCTGCGGCGGCAATGCACGATAGTGGCGCGCGGCAATGCCGTGTGGACCAGCCCGGCCCAGAACAGGTTGAGCGGCATCTTGTCGGTGACGCGCGCCGCCCTGGGCGCCATCGCCCGCAGCAGGCGCGAATAGTCGCGGGCGACATCGGCGAGCGGGGCGCCGCGCTCCCACGCCTCGCCGCGTTCGGTCCAGAACGGCAGCTCCCCGCCGCCATGCACCTGTTCGTGGCAGGACAGGATCTGCTCGACCAGCGTGGTCCCGGAGCGGGGCAAGCCCACGATCAGGATCGGGGTCTCGTCCTGGCAGGCGGTGGCGGCCGCGATGAACTCGGGCGTGAACCGCGCGATCAGCCGGTCGATGCGTGCCGCGAAGGCGGCCGGGTCGAAGCCGCCGAGGCGGCTGCGCAGCGCGTCGGCGGCATCGAACTCCCGCATCGCCGCCTCCGGGTCGCCGAGGTCGTCGAAAGCCTTGCCCAGGGCCAGATGCAGCTTCAACCGTGCCTCCGGGTGCAGTCCGGGTGCCGCCAAGGCGGCGCGCATCCGGGACAGCAAGCTCGAATCGTCCGGCGTCACGCGGCGGCAGCGCACCAGGTCGTAGTAGCTGCCGGCCAGATGCGGGGCCGCCTGCGTGGCCCGGTCGTAGCAGTCGCGCGCCGCGTCGAACGCGCCGGAATCGGCCAGCACCGTGCCGAGCAGGTCGGTCGCCTCGACATGGCTGGGGTCGAGCGCCAGCAACTGCCGCAGCGCGCGGGCCGCCTCGGCGTCGTGGCCGCCGGCGAGCAGCGCCCGCGCCCGGGCGAGGCGGCCCACGCTGGTCTTGGGC
>CAXTVL010000022.1:0-16915 GCA_964247515.1 uncultured Acetobacteraceae bacterium
ACCAGTGCTCGGCGGTGACGCGCCGGCGCTCGCGCTCGCCCAACTGGCGGCCCTCGGCAATGCACAGCAACGCGTCGTGCGCCAAATGCATCGCGGGGGTCGCGAACATGCAGTCGTTGGTGGCGACCAGCGGCAGGCCCTGGGCGTCGGCCAGGCCGATCAGCGCCGCCTCCATCGCAGCTTCGTGCGGCGCGCCGTGCCGGTTCAGCTCGACCACGGCGCGGCCGGGGAACGCCTCGGCCAGCCGCGCCAGCAGCGCCTCGGCCTCGCGCGCCATGCCGTCGGCGAGCAGCCGCGCCAGCGGGCCGTTGGAGCCGCCGGTCAGCAGGATCAGCCCGCCGGCGTGCCCGCACAGCGCGTCGAGCGGCAGTTGCGGCTTCTGGCCGGGCTCGGTCTCCAGGTAGCCGCGCGAGGACAGCCGTTGCAGGTTGGCGAAGCCGGTCTCGTCCTGGGCCAGCAGCACCACCGGATCGGGCGCCAGCCGCTCGCCACGCGCCAGGTTGAGCTGGCAGCCGATGATCGGCTGCACGCCCTTGCCGGCGCAGGCCTGGCTGAACTCCAGCGCCCCGAACAGGTTGGCGGTGTCGGTGATGGCGACCGCCGGCATCCGGTCGGCCAAGGCCAGAGCCGCCAGCTTGTCGGCCTTGATGGCGCCCTCGCTCAGCGAGTAGCTGCTGTGGGCGCGCAGATGCACGAAATCGGCGTGGGGCATCAGAGGGCCTCGATCTTGCCGTGGCGTAGCGTCACGGTGCGGTCCATGCGCGCCGCCAGCTCCGGGTTGTGCGTCGCGATCAGCGCCGCGAGGCCGTGGCCGCGCACGCTCGCCAGCAGCTCGTCGAACACCACCCCGGCCGTCGTGACGTCGAGATTGCCGGTCGGCTCGTCGGCCAGCAGCACCCGCGGCGCGTTGGCCAGCGCCCTGGCGATGGCGACGCGCTGCTGCTCGCCGCCGGACAGCTTGCCGGGCAAAGCCCCGGCGCGTGCGGTGAGGCCGAACGCCGCCAGCAGCGACGCCGCGCGCGCCTGGGCCTTGGCGCGCGGCTGGCCTGCGATCAGTTGCGGCAGCACGATGTTCTCGGCGGCGGTAAACTCGCCCAGCAGGTGATGCGCCTGGTAGACGAAGCCGATCTCGTCGCGGCGGATCGCGGTGCGCGCGGCGTCGGGCAGCGTGCCGGCGTCACGGCCGCCGACCAGCACCTGCCCGCCATCCGGCCGCTCCAGCAGCCCGGCCAGGTGCAGCAGGGTCGACTTGCCGGTGCCGGACGGCGCCACCAGCGCCACGATCTCGCCGGCGCGCAGCATCAGGTCGGCCTCCTTCAGCACGTGCAGCGCCACCTCGCCGCTGCGGAACGTCCGCCGCAGCGCCCGCAGCTCCAGCGCCGCCTCACTCATGCCGCAGCGCCTCCACCGGGTCGGTGCGCGCCGCCCGCCAGCTCGGGTAGATGGTGGCGAGCAGGCTCAGCGCCAACGCCATCGCAATGACTTGGATGACCTCGCGCCAGTCCAGCACCGCCGGCAGCTTGGACAGGAAGTAGACCTCGGGGTTGAACAAATTGGTGCCGGTGAGGCCCTCCAGCGCGTGCCGGACACTCTCGATGTTGAGGCAGAACACGATGCCGATGACAGCGCCGATCAGCGTGCCGGCGACGCCCACGAAGGCGCCGCACATCAGGAAGATCCGCAGCACCGCCCCCGAGCCGGCGCCGATCGTGCGCAACACGGCGATGTCGCGGGTCTTGTCTTTCACCATCATGATCAGGCTGCTGACCACGTTGAAGGCGGCGACCAGGATGATCAGCGTGAGGATCAGGAACATCACGTTGCGCTCGACCTGCACCGCGTCGAACAGCGAGTTGTTGGACTGGGTCCAGTCGACGATGCGCGCCGCCTGCGGCATGTCGCGCAACGCCGAGCGGATGTCGCGGTTGATGTCGGCCACGCGGTCGTGGTCGCGCGCGAACACCTCGATCTGGGTGGCCGCATCCGGTGCCTTGAAGAACACCTGCGCGGCGGCGAGCGGCAGGAACACGAAGCTGGTGTCGGCCTCGTTGAAGCCGACCGAGAACAGCGCCACCACGGTATAGGCGCGGATGCGCGGCACGCTGCCGAACGCCGTCGCCTGCCCCTGCGGCGAGACCAGCGTGACGTGCCCGCCGACGCCGATGCCGAGGCGCTGTGCCAGGCCGACCCCGATCGCCGCCGCGTCGTCGCCTTCGAAGCGGTCCAGGCTGCCGCCGCGGATGTTGTCGCTCACCACATGCAGCCCGCGCAGGTCGCTCTGCCGCATCCCGCGCACCAAGCCGCCGAACGCGCCGCCGCGCTCGCTGGTCAGCAACGCCTGTCCCTCCACCACCGGCACCGCGGCGGTGACGCCAGGGAGGCCACGAACCTTGGCGGCGATGGCGTCGAAATCCTGGAGCGGCGGCCCCACCGCGTAGATGCCGAGGTCGCCGTCCAGCCCCAGGATGCGGCTCAGCAGCTCGGCGCGGAAGCCGTTCATGACGCTCATCACGATGATCAGCGTGGCCACGCCGAGCGCGATGCCGACCAGCGAGAAGATGGCGATGATGGAGACGAAGCGCTCGCCGCGCCGCGCCCGCAGGTAGCGGCCGGCGACGGCGCGCTCGAACGGGCCGAACATCAAGCGGCGGCCAGCACCTGTGCCAGCGCCGCGTCGTGCGGCAGTTCCTGCTTCTCGCCGGTGCTGCGGCGTTTCAGCTCGACGGTGCCGGCGGCGGCGCCGCGCGGGCCGACCACGACCTGCCACGGATGGCCCATCAGGTCGGCGTCGGCGAACTTCACCCCGGCGCGGTCCTCGCGGTCGTCGTACAGCGCCTGGCCGGCCAGCCGCGCGTAGATGTCCTCGCAGGCGCGGTCGCAAGCGGGATCGCCGACCTTGAGGTTGAGCAAGGAGGCGCGGAACGGCGACACGCTGGCCGGCCAGATGATGCCGGCGTCGTCGTGGTGCGCCTCGATCAGCGCACCCACCAGGCGCGAGACGCCGACGCCGTAACTGCCCATGTGCGGTGTCACCGCCACCCCGTCGCGGCCCGACACGCTGAGGCCCATCGGCTCGCTGTATTTGGTGCCGAAGTAGAAGATGTGGCCGACCTCGATGCCGCGCCCCTCCCGCTTCTCGGCCACATTTGCCCAAGCGGCTGTGTCGTGCATCTCGTCGGTCGCGGCGTACGGTGTGGTAACGCTGTCATAGAAGCGGGCCAGGTCGGGCTCCGACAGGTGCGACACGTCGGTGGCGGCGTAGTCCATGCGCTCGAACGCGGCGTCGTAGAACACTTGGCTCTCGCCGGTCGGCGCCAGGATGATGAACTCGTGGCTGAGATTGCCGCCGATCGGGCCGGTGTCGGCCACCATCGGGATCGCCTTGACGCCCAATCGCTGGAAGGTGCGCAGGTAGGCCAGCATCTGCCGACGATAGCTCTGGACCGCGCCCTCGTAATCGATGTCGAAGCTGTAGGCGTCCTTCATGAAGAACTCGCGCCCGCGCATCACCCCGAAGCGGGGCCGGACCTCGTCGCGGAACTTCCATTGGACGTGGTAGAGCGTTTGCGGCAGTTCGCGGTAGGACTTCAGCGACTGGCGCAGGATGTCGGTCAGCATCTCCTCGTTGGTCGGGCCGTACAGCAGCTCGCGGCCGTGGCGGTCACGCAGTCGCAGCATTTCCGGACCGTAGGCGTCGTAGCGGCCGCTCTTCTGCCACAGCTCCGCCGGCTGGATGGTCGGCATCAGCATTTCCTGCGCGCCGATCGCGTCCTGCTCGGCGCGTACGATGTTCGCGATGTTGTTCAAAACCCGCAGCCCGGCCGGCAGCCAGGCGTAGATGCCCGACGCGGTCTGGCGCACCAACCCCGCGCGCAGCATCAGCCGGTGCGAGACGATCTGCGCTTCCGACGGCGTTTCCTTGAGCGTGGGCACGAGGCTGCGGGACAGGCGCATTCGGTGGGAATCCAAAGGTTCGCGGTAAGCGCAGAGCCTAGCCAAACCCCATCCGCATCGCCAGTGACCCGCGCCCACCACGACCGCCACGCGGCCGATACAAACGTTTCAGTAATAATATTTGTGCGCTGCACAACAACTGCGCGAAAGAAAAATCTCGGATCAATGCCAAACGCGACCGAAAAGACGTGACAGCAGGAATGTTCTTCCGTAAACAGAAAAAAGGCCCGCGTGCTTCCGAGCACAGCGGGCCAAGTTTAGGGAGAAATCGCCAGTCACACGGCAGGATGGGGATCAACCTCATCCTGACCGTGAGGATGGGCGCCCGATCCGGTGGCGTCCAGACATTATTTGTGCGGTTGAGCGGTTAATTCAGTGGTTTAGACGACATTTGCAGCGAAGTTAGGCAAATGCCTGACGTTCGTGCCTAACTGTCGGGCATGAGCAGCGCGCTCGCGCGGAAACTCAGCCACGGGCTGCGGATGAGCAAGTAGGCCATCCCCCATAGTACCGTCGCCACCACTGTCGTGACGAGGGCTTTGCGCAAGATGCGCGGATCGGCCGGCGCGCCGCGCCAGCCGCCCGAGGCCGCCTCCGCGTCGACCGGGCGGGTGCCGCCCGGCAACACGGCGAACAGCACCGTCCACCAGATCAGCGCGTAGACCACGATGCCCGTCACCCAGTTCACCTGCTAGACCCGCAACAGATGGACGTCGACCAGCGGACGCTTCTGCAACCGCTTGCCGAGCGCCCGGCGCACCGCCGCCTTGGCCGCGTCCAGCAGGCCAGCATCGTCGCGGCGCAGCGCCGCCGGCAGGTCGGCGAACGAGTCGGCGAGCTCGCCCGACACCCGCGCCATCTCGGGGTCGTCCGGCTCGAACAGGCCGGGCGCGCTGATCCGCGGCGTGCCGCGCAATCGCCCGTGCTCGTCAATCGCCAGGCTTGCGATCACCACGCCGTTGAACAGCATCCGGCGACGCGCCCCCATCACGGCACCCTGCAACGGCACCAGCCGATTGCCGTCGAGCACCAAGCGGCCCACCGGAGCGCTGTCGGTGACTTCCGGCACACCCGGCGCCAGGCTCAGTATGTCGCCATCCTCCAGCATGATGGAGTGGATGCCGGCCTCCTGCGCCAGCGCCGCGTGCGCCGCGAGGTGGCGCCACTCGCCATGCACCGGCACCGAGTATTTCGGCCGCACCAGCCGATACAGCCGGCGCAACTCCTCGCGCGCCGGGTGGCCGGAGACGTGGATCGCGTGGTCGTGGTCGGTCAGCAACTTGACTCCGCGCCGCACCAGATTGTCCTGCACGGCGCCGATCGCCCGCTCGTTTCCCGGGATGACGCGCGAGCTGAACACCACCGTGTCGCCCTCGCCAAGCTCGATGCGCGGATGCGTGTCGGCGGCGATGCGCGCCAGGGCGCTGCGCGGCTCGCCCTGGCTGCCGGTGACGAGGATCAGCAGATTGTCGTCGGAGACATCGTTCGCTTCATCCTCTCCCAGGAACGGCGGGATGCCCCGGAGATAGCCGCACTCGCGCGCGGCCGCTTCCAGGTTGCGCAAGCTGCGGCCGACCACGGCCACGGTGCGCCCAGCGTCGCGCGCCGCCAGCGCCACCGACTCGACGCGTGCCACGTTGCTGGCGAAGCAAGTCACCGCGATGCGGCCGCTGATGCTCGCGATCAAGTCGCGCAACACGGCGCGCACGTCGCCTTCCGAGCCGGAATGGCCTTCGACCATGGCGTTGGTCGAATCGCACACCATCGCCAGCACGCCCTGGTCGCCGAGTGCGGCGAACGCCGCCTCGTCGGTCGGCGGGCCGATCAGCGGCGCCGGGTCGATCTTGAAGTCGCCGGTGTGCAGCACGATGCCGGCGGGCGTGGTGACCACCAGCGCCTGCGCCTCGGGGATCGAGTGCGCCACGCGCAGGAATTGCAGCTTGAACGGCGCCACCTCGAATCCGCCGCCGACCGGGATGGTGTGCAGTCGGGCCTCGGCCAGCAACTGTACCTCGGCCAGCTTGCGCCGCAGCACCGCGGCGGCGAACGGGGTCGCGTAGATCGGGCAGCGCAACTGCCGCCACAGCCAGGCGACGGCGCCGATATGGTCCTCGTGCGCGTGGGTGATGACCAAGCCGACCAGGTCGGCGCGGCGGTCGGCGATGAACGCCGGGTCGGGCATCATCACGTCGACTTCGGGCAGGTCGACGCCGCCGAAGCCGATGCCGCAATCGACCGCGAGCCACTTGCCGCCATACCGATAGAGGTTGAGGTTCATTCCGATCTCGCCGGTCCCGCCCAACGGCAGGAAGGCGAAATCACCGCTGATCGCGTTCATTCATTGCTTTCTTCTGTATTCAGATGGCGACCTCGGCGTGACGAGCGTCAGTCGGCGTCCACGATGCGTGGCCTGTTGGGGTTCCATGTGGGGGCCGGGTTGCGCTCCGCCAACAGGCGCAGACCGTCCAGCGTGAGATCGGGGTCGATCCGCTCGATCACCGTGGTGCCCTCCGCCAGCAACGGCGCGAGGCCGCCGGTGGCGATGACCTTGAGCGGCCGGTCGATTTCGCCGCGGATACGGGCGACCAGCCCCTCGATCATCGCGACGTAGCCCCAGTAGATCCCCGACTGCATCGCCGGCACGGTGCCGCGGCCGATCACCGCCTGCGGCCGGCCGATGCCGATGCGCGGCAGACGGGCAGCGGCGCGGTGCAACGCCTCAATCGACAGGTTGATACCGGGCGCGATCACCCCGCCGATATAGGCGCCCTTGTCGTCCACCACGTCGAACGTGGTCGCGGTGCCGAAATCGATCACCACCAGCGGTCCCGCATACGCGGCGTGCGCGGCCAGTGCGTTGAGCAGGCGGTCGGCGCCGACCTCCTCGGGCCGATCCACCTTGATGTCGAAGCCCCAGTCGAGACTTGGCCGGGCGATCAGCGGCTCGACCTCGAACCAATCGCGCACCAGCCGCCGCAGATGGTAGAGCGCCGCCGGGACGACGGTGCCGATCACCGCCGCGGTGATGTCCTGGCGCGAGCGGCCGGTGATTTGGAACAGGCTCAGCAGCCAGACCGCGTACTCGTCCGACGTACGCTGCGGCTCGGTGGCGATGCGCCAGATGCCGCGGTACTCGCGCCCGTCATGCACCGCCACCACGACATTGGTGTTGCCGGCATCGACCAGCAACAGCACGGCTCAGAGCTCCCCGGCGGCGAAGGCGTGGACCCGCCCGCCGGTTGCGAGCAGCAGGCTGCCGTCGCGGCCGAGTCCGGCGAAGCTGCCGCCAACGGCGCGCCCGCCAGAGTGCAGCGTCAGCGGTGTGCCGAGCGGCGGCGCGCGGTCGAGCCATGCGGCGCGGATCGGCGCGAATCCTTCCAACAGGCGGACCTGCCGCCAGTGCGACAACCGGTCCAGCACCAGGCGCGCCATCGCCTCGGGTCGCGGCGGCGTGGTCACTTGCGCCAAAGCCGCGGTGCGGCGGTCCGGCAGGTCGGGCGCGGTCAGCAGGTTGACGCCCATGCCGATCACCAGCCAGTCGAGCGTGCCATCCGCCTTGGCGCCGCTCTCGACCAGGATGCCGGCGAGCTTGGCGCCGTCCAGCAGCACGTCATTGGGCCATTTCAGCCGCAACTCCGCCGACCCTGGCAGAACCGGCTGCAGCGCACCGGCCAGCGCCACGCCGGCCAGCAGGCTCCATTGCCCGACGTCGCGCGCCTGCTCGGGACTGCGCAGCAACACCGAGAGGAACAGGTTGCCGGGCGGCGAGACCCATTCCCGCCCGCGCGTGCCACGCCCCTCGGTCTGCCGGCGAGCCAGGATCGCCAGCGGGCCCGGCTCGCCCGCCAACGCCAGGGTGCGGCATAAATCCGAGGTCGAGCCGAGCGCTTCATAGACCTGCAGCCGCCAAGCCTCCGACGCGGAGGCCGGCTGGTTCACCGGAACAACACCAGTGCCGCCGCCTGGGCGGCCACGACGATCGGCGAGAGGAAGATAGAGAACAGGCCGGTGAACAGGCCGCTGCCCGCCGCCACGACCGACAGCGAGGCCGGCCGGGCGTCGAACGCCTCGACCGGCTCGTCGAAATACATCACCTTGATGATGCGCAGGTAGTAGTAGGCGCCGATCACGCTGGTCAACACGCCGATCACCGCCAGCGTGTAGAGCCCGCTCTGCACCGCCGCGGTGAAGATGAAATACTTGCCCCAGAAGCCGGAGAACGGCGGGATGCCGGCCATGCTGAACATGAAAATGGTCATCCAGATCGCCAATGCCGGGTCGGTCCGGCCGAGGCCCGAGAGGTCGGAGATCTGCTCCAGCATCCGGCCACGCCGGCGCATGGCGAGGATGACCGCGAAGGTGCCGGCGTTCATGAACACGTAGGTCACGAGGTAGATCAGCACGCCGCGAATGCCGACCGAGCTGCCGGCGGCCAAGCCGATCAGCGCGTAACCCATGTGGCCGATGGAGGAGTAGGCCATCAAGCGCTTGATGTTGCGCTGGCCGATGGCAGCGAGCGAGCCGAGCAGCATCGATGCGATGGCGACCAGGACGATGAGCTGCTGCCATTGCAGCAGCAGGTGTCCGAAGGGTGTCGCCATCGCGCGCACCAGCAGCGCCATGGCGGCGACCTTCGGCGCGGTGCCCATGAACGACGTGACCGGCGTGGGCGCCCCCTCGTAGACGTCCGGCGTCCACATATGGAACGGCACCGCCGAGATCTTGAAGGCGAGGCCTGCGACCACGAACACGATGCCCACGACCAGCCCGGCGGTCGCGGTTGTCGGGTTCGACAGCGCCGCCGCCAGCCGGTCGAACGCCATGGATCCGGCGAAGCCATAGATCAGCGAGATGCCGTAGAGCAGCAGGCCGGACGCCAGGGCGCCGAGCACGAAATACTTCAGGCCAGCCTCGGCCGAGCGGAGCTGGTCGCGCGCGAAGGCGGCCAGCACGTAGATCGCCAGCGATTGCAGCTCCAGGCCCATGTACAGGGTCATCAGGTTGCTGGCGGCCGCCATCAGCATCATGCCGACGCTGCACAGCAGGATCAGCACCGGGAACTCGAACCGGCGCAGGTTCTCGTGCTCGTTGTAGTCGATCGAGACGGCGATCCCCATCGCGGCGGCGACCAGGATCAGCACCTGCGCGAACACGGTGAACTGGTCGCGCGCGAACAGGCCGTGAAAACCCTGCCCCAGCGGGCGGGCCAGCACCAGCACCCCGGTCAGCAGCAACGCGCCGATCGCCAGCATCGAGCACAGGGCGAACACGTCGCGCTTCTGCAGCACCCCGAACACCAGGATGGCCATGGCGCAGCAGGCCAGCACCAGTTCCGGCACCGCCACGGTCCAGTTGATCGAGATCGGGTCCATCACGGCGAAATCCCGGCAAGGTGGGTGGCGTGCGCCGCGGCCATCGCGGACTGGTGGTGCTCGACCATGCCGCCCACCGTGGCGTCGAAGAACTGCGTGAAGCTGGACGGGTACACGCCCATCCACAGCGTCAGCAGCACCAGCGGCAGGAAGATCGCGACCTCGCGCGGCGACAGGTCGAGGATGCCGCGCAAATCGGCGCGGGTGATGACGCCGAAGATGATCCGCCGATACAGGTACAGCGCATAGGCGGCGCCCAGGACCATGCCCATCGCCCCCAGCAGCGACAGCCAGAAATTGACCTGGAACGAACCCACGATGACCAGGAACTCGCCCACGAAGCCGGCGGTGCCGGGCAGGCCGATGCTGGCGAAGGTGAACAGCATGAAGGTGAAGGCGTAAGCCGGCATCCGGTCGCCGAGGCCGCCGTAGCGGGCGATCTCGCGGGTGTGGATGCGGTCGTAGATCACGCCCACGCACAGGAACAGCGCCGCCGAGACGATGCCGTGCGACAGCATCTGGAACAAGGCGCCCTGGATGCCCTGCATGTTGAAGGTGAAGATGCCGATGGTGACGACACCCATGTGCGCGACCGACGAGTACGCGATCAGCTTCTTCATGTCGGTCTGCGCCAGCGCCACCAGCGAGGTGTAGATCACCGCCACCACCGACAGCGTGAAGATCAGCGGCGCGAAGTGCGCGGACGCCACCGGCAGCATCGGCACCGAGAAGCGCAGCAGGCCGTAGGCGCCCATCTTCAGCAGCACGCCGGCCAGGATCACCGAGCCGGCCGTCGGCGCCTCGACATGCGCGTCGGGCAGCCAGGTATGGACCGGCCACATCGGCACCTTGACCGCGAACGACGCCAGGAACGCCAGGAACAGCCAGGTCTGCATCGAGGCCGGGAACTGGTAGGCGAGCAGGGTCGGGATGTCGGTGGTGCCGGCGGTGTACCACATCGCCAGCAGCGCCAGCAGCATCAGCACCGAGCCGGCCAGCGTGTAGAGGAAGAACTTCATCGAGGCGTAGACCCGGCGCGGCCCGCCCCAGACACCGATGATCAGGTACATCGGGATCAGCACGCCCTCGAAGAACATGTAGAACACGACGAAGTCGAGTGCCGCGAACATGCCAACCATCATGGTCTCGAGCACCAGGAAGGCGATCATGTACTCGCGAACGCGCGTGTGGATCGCCTCCCAGCTCGCCAGGATGCAGATCGGCGTCAGCGCCGTGGACAGCAGCACGAACAGCACGGAGATGCCGTCCACCCCCATCTTGTAAGTGATGTGGTATAGCGGCAGCCAGGCGACGCTCTCGACGAACTGGAAGCCGCCTTGGGCGCGGTCGAAGTCGACCCACAGCAACAGCGACATCACGAACACCACGAGGCTGGTCCACAGCGCCGTGTAGCGGGCGTTGCTGGCGACCACCGCCTCGTCGCCGCGCACGAACATGATGATGCCCGCACCCACCAGGGGGAGCCAGGTGAGCAGCGAGAGCAACGGGAACCCGGCGGCGTTCATCGTGCCCGCCTCACCGCAGGAACAGCAGGAAGACGCTGACCAGGAACACCAACCCGATCAGCATGGCGAAGGCATAGACGGCGATCGAGCCGGTCTGCACCCGAACCACCCGACTGGAGCCGCCGGCGGTCAGCGCGGCGACGCCGTTGGGGATGCCGTCGATCAGCTTGGCGTCGCCGACCTGCCAGAGATACCGGGCGAGGCTGCGCGCCGGGTTCACGAACAGGAACTGGTACAGCTCGTCGAAATACCACTTGTTGAGCAAGAACCGATAGGCGGCCGGGAACATCGCCGCCAGGCGGACCGGGATCTGCGGCCGGACCATATAGAACAGGTACGCGGTGGCGATGCCGAGCAGCCCGACCAGAGTGGGCGTGAGGTCGACCAAGGCCGGCCCGTGCTCCAGCGCGGACAGGATGCGGTTGTCCTGACGCACGAAGATCGAGTGGCCCCAGAACGCCTGCCATTCGGCCCCGATCAGTTCGGCGTGGAACGTGAAACCCGTGACCAGCGCGCCCATGGCCAGCACCGCCAGCGGCGCCAGCATCACCGGCGGGCTCTCGTGGACGTGCTCCATGACGTGCGCGTCGGCGCGCGGGCGGCCATGGAAGGTCATGATCAGCAGCCGCCAGGAGTAGAACGCGGTCAGGAACGCGGCGATCACAGTACACCAGAAGCCGTAATGCGCGAGCACGGTATGGCGTGCCCAGGCCGCCTCGATGATCGCGTCCTTGCTGTAGTAGCCGGCGAACGGGAACACGCCGCCCAAGGCCAGGTTGCCCACCCACATCATGACGTAGGTGAACGGGATCAGCCGCCACAGCCCACCCATCTTGCGCATGTCCTGCTCGTCCGACATGGCGTGGATCACGGCGCCCGCCGTCAGGAACAGCAGCGCCTTGAAGAAGGCGTGCGTCAGCAGGTGGAAGATCGACGCCTGGTAGGCGCCGACGCCAGCGGCCACGAACATGTAGCCGAGCTGCGAGCAGGTCGAGTAGGCGATCACCCGCTTGATGTCGTTCTGCACGCAACCGACGGTCGCCGCGAACAGCGCCGTGGTGGCGCCGATGAAGGTGACGAAGCCCAGCGCGTACGGGGCGAACTCCATCACCGGCGACATCCGCGCCATCAGGAACACGCCCGCCGTCACCATGGTCGCGGCGTGGATCAGCGCCGAGACCGGGGTCGGCCCCTCCATCGCGTCCGGCAGCCAGACGTGCAGGCCGATCTGCGCCGACTTGCCCATGGCGCCGAAGAACAGCAGGAAGGCGATCACCTCCAGTGCCCGCCAGTCCTGGCCGAACAGATGGTAGGTGTCGCCCATGTGCGCCTGCACCGCGGCGAAGATGGTGTCGAACTCGATCGAGCGGAACAGGAAGAAGGTGAGCGCGATGCCGATCGCGAACGCCAGGTCGCCCACGCGGTTGACGATGAACGCCTTCATCGCCGCGTCGTTGGCGCTCGGCTTGTAGTACCAGTAGCCGATCAGCAGGTACGAGGCGAGGCCGACGCCCTCCCAGCCGAAGAACAGTTGCAGCAGGTTGCTGGCCGTGACCAGCATCAGCATGGCGAAGGTGAACAGCGAGAGATAGCTGAAGAACCGCCAGGAGCCGTGCTCGTGGCTCATGTAGCCGATGCTGTAGACGTGGATCAGCGTGGCCACGAACGTGACCATCGCCACCATCACCGCCGAGAGCGTGTCGTAGCGCAGCGCCCACTCGACATGCAGTTGCCCGACATCGAGCCAGGTGCCGAGCGAGACCACGCCAGTGGAACCGCCGCCATAGACCAGTTGGATGAAGGCGGTGACGCCGCACGCCGCCGCCAAGGCCATGACGGCGACGGTCACGGCTTGCGCCGCGCGGTCGCCCATGGCGCGACCGAAAAACAGCGTCATGGCTGACCCGAACAGCGGCGCCATGACGGCCACGGCGTAGAGCATCGGCTCAGCCCTTCATCAACGTGACGTCCTCGACCTGGATCGAGCCGCGGTTGCGATAGTAGATGACGATGATGGCCAGCCCGATCGCCGCCTCGGCCGCCGCCACGGTCAGCACGAACAGCGCGAACATCTGCCCCACCAAATCGCCCAGCGCCGCCGAGAACGCGACCAGGTTCAGGTTGACGGCGAGCAGGATCAGCTCGATCGACATCATGATGACGATGACGTTCTTGCGGTTGAGGAAGATCCCGAAGATGCCGAGCACCAGCAGGATCGCGCTCACCGTCAGGTAATGGCCCAGCCCCACCGCCATGTCAGTGGCCGCCGGCGTGTGGATCGGGATGGGTGCCGTCGTATTCCAGCGCCGAAGCGTGCAGCTCCTCGACCGCCTCGACCTCCTCCTGCAACGGCAACCGGAACTGCCCGCGTGCCGCGGCCGCCCCGCTGGGCTGGCGCACCATCACCAACGTGCTCGCGGGCGTGCGGGCGACCTGCCGCGCGATGCTCTGACGACGCGAGTTGGTGGGCGAGTCCCGCGTGCGGTCGCGCAACGTCAGCACGATGGCACCGATCATGGCGACCAGCAGCACCAGGCCGGCGACCTGGAACAGCAGCACGTAGTCGGTGTAGATCATCCGACCGAGGTCGGCGGTGTTGTGCGAACCCGCACTGGCCGGGGCCAAGTGCAGCGTGCCGGCACCGGGCGCGAACTTCCAGCCGCCGAGCACGATCCCAAGCTCCACCAGCAACACCACGCCGATGGTGGCGCCAATCGGCGCGTAGCGTTGCAGCCCGTCGCGCAGCTCGGAGAAGTTGATGTCGAGCATCATCACGACGAACAGGAACAGCACCGCGACCGCGCCCACGTAGACGATGACCAGGATCATCGCCAGGAACTCCGCGCCCGCGATCACGAACAGCGCCGCCGCGTTGAAGAACGCGAGGATCAGGAACAGCACCGAGTGAACCGGGTTGCGGGCACTCACCACCATGCCGGCCGAGACCAGCAGGATGGCGGCGAAGACGTAGAAGGCGAGGGTTGCGATCATGGCGCCTCTCTAGCGGTACGGCGCGTCAAGCTCCAGCCGCCGCGCCAGCTCCGGCTCCCAGCGGTCGCCGTTGGCCAGCAGCTTGCCCTTGTCGTAGTACAGCTCCTCGCGCGTCTCGGTCGCATACTCGAAGTTCGGCCCCTCGACGATGGCGTCGACCGGGCAGCTCTCCTCGCACAGGCCGCAGTAGATGCACTTGGTCATGTCGATGTCGTAGCGCGTGGTGCGGCGCGACCCGTCGGCGCGCGGCTCGGCCTCGATGGTGATGGCCAATGCCGGGCACACCGCCTCGCACAGCTTGCAGGCGATGCAGCGCTCCTCGCCATTCGGGTAACGGCGCAGCGCGTGCTCGCCCTTGAAGCGCGGGCTGAGCACGTTCTTCTCGTACGGGTAGTTCAGCGTCGCCTTGGGCTTGAAGATGTAGCGGAAGGTGAGCGCCATTCCGCTCAGCAGCTCGACCAGGAGGAAGCTGCGCGCGGTGCGGTCGAGGAATGCCATGGTCGGGCTCCGGCAGGGTCAGGCGACGCGGGGCAGCCAGCCGAACGCCAGCAACACCCCCGCCACAATGATGAGATAGGCGAGCGAGGTCGGCAGGAACACCTTCCATCCGAGCCGCATCAACTGGTCGTAGCGGAAGCGCGGGAAGGTGCCGCGCACCCAGATGAACACGAACAGGCAGAACGCGATCTTGGCGATGAACCAGATCGGGCCGGGGATGAACGTGAGCCCGAACGGCGCCAGCCAGCCGCCGAGGAACAGGATCGAGGTCATCGCCGACATCAGGATCATGTTGGTGTACTCGCCGAGGAAGAACAGCGCGAAGGTCATGGCGCTGTACTCGACGAAGAACCCGGCCACGATCTCGCTGTCGCCCTCGGCCAAGTCGAACGGCGCGCGGTTGCACTCCGCCAAGCCAGAGACGAAGAAGATCACGAACATCGGCAGCAGCGGGAAGCAGAACCACCAATGGCGCTGCGCCAGCACGATGTCGTTGAGGTTCAGGCTGCCGACGCAGAGCAGCACGCAGACGATCACGAAGCCCATCGAGACCTCGTAGCTGACCATCTGCGCCGCCGAACGCATCGCTCCCAGGAAGGCGTATTTCGAGTTGCTGGCCCAGCCCGCGATGATGATGCCGTAGACGCCGAGGCTGCTGATCGCGAACAGGTAGAGCACGCCCACGTTGATGTTGGCGATGCCCCAGCCGTCGTTGACCGGGATCACCGCCCAGGCGATCACCGCCAGCCCGAAGGTCAGCATCGGCGCCATCAGGAACAGCACCCGGTTGGCGCCGGACGGGATCACCGTCTCTTTCATGATCATCTTCAACGCGTCGGCGAACGGCTGCCACAGACCGAACGGCCCGACCACGTTCGGCCCCTTGCGCAACTGGATCGCCGCCAGCACCCGTCGCTCGGCCAGGGTCAGGTAGGCCATGCCGATCAGGATCGGCACCACGATGGCCAGCGTCTTGGCCAGCGTCAGGGCGGTGATGCCGATCAAGTTGTCGGTGAAGAAAGCGTGCATCGCCTATTCCGCAGCCAGCAGCGGCTGCTCGTGCCGCTGTTCCTGCGCCACGGAAACACACTCCGCCATGGTGACACTGGCGCGGCTGATCGGGTCGGTTTGGTAATAGGTCGCGAACCAAGGCGTGAATGGGTCGCCGTGGATGGCCCCTATACCGGCGACGGGTCCGGTACGGTCGGAGCAGCCAAAGCGTGGCAGGATGTCGACCCGGGCGAACACCGGGTTGATCTGCTCCATGCGCGCGCGCAACGCCGCCAGGTCGTCGTACGGAAGTGCCCGGCCGATCGTGGCGCTGAAGGCGCGCAGGATGCGCCAGTCCTCGCGCGCGTCGCCGGGCGCCTGCACCGCGCCCAACGCCCGCTGCACCCGGCCTTCGGTGTTGACGTAGGTGGCGTTCTTCTCGGTATACGCCGCGCCGGGCAAGATCACGTCGGCTCGCGCGGCGCCCCGGTCGCCGTGATGGCCCTGGTAGACGACGAACGTGTCGCCACCGATGGCGGCGGTGTCGAGCTCGTCGGCGCCCAGCAGCCACAGCACGTCCACACCGCCATCCAGCATCTGCGGCAGCGCCTTGCCTCCGGCGCCGGGCAGGAAGCCGAGGTCGAGTGCCCCGACTCGCCCAGCCGCCGTATGCAGCACGTTGAAGCCGTGCCACTCCGCTTGCAGCATCCCGAACTCGGCCGCGAGCCGCCAGCACGCCGCCAGAACGGCCGCGCCATCCGGTCGCGCCAAAGCCGCCTGCCCCACGACCAGCATCGGCCGCTTGGCGCCGCGCAACACGTCGGCGAACGCGCCGAGATCCGACAGCCCGGCCGGCCCTGCGCCCAGCGGTGTAATCCCATAAGTAAGATCGGTCGCCGGCCCGATGGAGCCGACCGCGAGCTGGCCGGTCAGCCAGCGTGCCCGGACGCGAGCGTTGATCAGCGGTGCCTCGTGACGCGGGTTGACCCCCACCAGCAGCAACGCATCGGCCTCGTCGATGCCGGCGATGCCGCTGTTGAAAGTGTAGAAGTCGCGCCGCGAGACGTCGGCCACGGCGCCGTCCTGGCGGCAATCGAGGTTGTTCGAGCCCAGCGCCGCCATCAAGTCCTTGAGCGCCAACACGCTCTCGCAATCGGCGAGGTTGCCGCTGACGGCGCCGATGCGCTCGCCCGGAACCGCCGACAGCCGGGTGGCGATGGCGTCGAACGCCTGCTCCCAACTCGCCCGCTCCATGCGCCCGTCGCGCCGCACCCAGCAGCCATCCAATCGGCGGCGCTTCAGCCCATCGATCGCGAAGCGCGATTTGTCGCCCAGCCACTCCTGGTTCACGTCCTCGTTGATGCGCGGCAGGATACGCAACACCTCGGCGCCACGCGCGTCGACGCGGATCGCCGCGCCCACCGCGTCGAGCACGTCGACGCTCTCGGTCTTGCGCAGCTCCCACGGCCGGCTGACATAGGCGTACGGCTTCGAGGTCAAGGCGCCCACCGGGCAGATGTCGATCATGTTGCCGGACAGCTCGCTCGACAGCGCGTGCTCGACATAGGTGCCGATCTCCATGTT